>DASRZR010000088.1:0-2601 GCA_035686185.1 Spirochaetia bacterium
ACGAAGCATGGCGGCCTGTTCATCGACCATATCCAGGAGGGGACCGTCATCGACCACCTGGTGCCCGGCACGCTGCGGGCCGTGAGTGACGCGCTGGACCTGGAGAACCGCGGCTACTCCTGCACTACGGCGGTCATCACGGAGAAGCGGGAGCCGTTCATCAAGACGAACCTCCGCGAGCTGTCTGAGCGGGACCTGAAGCGCATCTGCCTGCTGTCCCCCGAGCCCACCATCAACCGGGTGACCGGCGGCCGGGTACAGGAGAAGTTCGTCTACCTCCTGTGCGCGAACTCCAACTGCATCTCCCGCACGATCAACGAGGACGTGCCGCCCCGGTTCTACGCGGAGCGGGGCGTCATCCGATGCCGCTACTGCCGGCGACCCTACACGGTGTCACACAGAAAGGTCAGCGGGGAGGAGCTCTCGCAGTACATCGCCTCCCTGCCGTCCTCCATCGAGCCGGTGGCCTGGCCGGATTGAGCCGATGATCGATCCCCACGTCCACCTCCGTGACTGGAGCCAGGCGCCCAAGGAGACGCTCCGCCACGGCTTGTCCGTGGCCTGGCGGGCCGGCCTGGACGCGGTGTTCGAGATGCCGAACACAGACCCGCCGCTCCTGACCCGGGACACGATCCTGCGCCGCATCGAGGAGGCGGACGCGGCCCTCCGCGGCCTGGGCGTTCCGCTCGTGCACGGGCTGTACGCCGGGCTCACCGCGGTGCCGCGCCAGATCGAGGAGGCGGTGCGGGCGTGGAAAGAGCTGTTCCCGCGCGTGGTGGGACTGAAGCTGTACGCCGGGCACTCCACGGGCCGGATGGGCGTGGTGGATCCGAGGGAGCAGGCCCTCGTGTACCGCACGCTCGCGGCGCTCGGCTTCACCGGAGTGCTGGCGGTCCACTGCGAGAAGGAGAGCCTCCTGAAACCGGACGAGTGGGACCCCTCCCGGCCCGTGAGCCACGCAAAGGCCCGGCCGCCGGCCGCCGAGGTGGCGTCCGTGGACGACCAGAAGCGGTTCGCGGCAGCCGCGGGGTTCACGGGTACGCTCCACGTGTGCCACATCTCCACGCCCTGGGCGCTGGACCTGCTCCGGGGCCGCCACGACGCGGCGGCGGGAAAGGCGCGCCCGGCGTTTCGCGTCACGTGCGGGCTCACGCCGCACCACGCGCTGTTGGACGCCGGCATGATGGAGCACCCGGACGGCATTGTCCTGAAGGTGAACCCCCCGCTGCGCCCCCTGCCCTTCCCCTCCCTCATGATGCAGCGGCTGCGGGACGGTGACATCGACTGGATCGAGACCGATCATGCTCCGCACACCCGGGCGGACAAGGTGGAGAGGTTCGCCTCCGGTTTCCCCGGCCTTGCCTTTCTCCCGCGATTCCTGAAGCTGCTGTCTGACGGGGGCATGACGGACGAGCGCATCCAGGAGCTCTCTCATGATGCCGTCTGCCGGGTGTTCGGCATGCGGGTCACGGCCACGCACCGCGCGCCGGAGCCGGGCCTGGAGAAGGAATACGAGATCGATGCGTTCGAGAGACGGGCCGGCTTGAGCTAGACCAGGAGCTCCATGATCACCACGTCCAGGAGCCGGCCGAACTTGATGCCGACCTCGTGGAGCGTGCCGGTGACCGTGAACCCGCACTCGGAGTGCAGGCGGACGCTGGCGTCGTTGTCCGCGGAGATCCGCGCCAGCAGGGAATGGTGGCCGTGGCGCCGTGCGGCCTCGACGAGCTCGTTCAGGAGCCGGCGACCCAGGCCGCGCCGCCGGTGCTCCTCAGCCACGTACACGGAGACCTCCACCGTCTTCGCGTAGGCCGCCCGGTCCGACCAGGGGCTGAGGGATGCCCACCCCCCCACGTTCCCCTCCGACTCCGCCACCAGCACGGGATGGTTCGCATCGTGGGCCGCGAACCACGCGCGGTGAGCCGCCTCTGTCCGGGGGATCGTGTCGTACGTGGCGGTGGAGACCTCCACCTCGCGATTGTATATCTCGAGGATCCGCGGAAGGTCAGGGGTTCCCGCGGGCCGTATCGTGTAACCTTTCATGCAGGCATTGGAGCAAGGCGGCCAGGCGGGTTCAAGGCCCGCGCCTCGCGAGCGTCTTGACCACCGAACGGCTCTTCCGTATCGTGGTTGGGCCTTTCACCATGACGGACACCACTGCCAACGGCCCCCTCGACTCCGGACGGACCGCCCGCGGAAACGACCTGCCGCTCATCGTCCAGGGTGACCGCACCATCCTCGCGGAAGTCGCCAGCCCGCGCTACCCGGAGGCACGGGACGCCCTTGCCCGTTTCGCGGAGCTGGTGAAGTCCCCCGAGCACGTGCACACCTACCGCCTGACCGCGCTGTCCATCTGGAACGCCTGCGCCTCCGGCGAGAAGGCGGACCGGATCGTGGAACTGCTGCGCTCCCTGTCCCGCTACCCGGTGCCCGAGCACATCGCCACGGAGATCACCGAGTACGCGGGCCGCTTCGGCAGCCTCGTCCTGGAGCGGCGCCGGGAGCGGCTCGCGCTCGCCTGCCGGGACAAGGGACTGGCGGACCTGCTCAGCGCCGACCGGCAGGCTGCCCTGCTCCTGTCGGAACGTGAATCGGACACCG
>DASRZR010000089.1:0-2466 GCA_035686185.1 Spirochaetia bacterium
GGGAGCATGATCATACCCATGGACATGAGCGTGGAGGCCACGACCATGTCGATGATGATGAATGGAATGAACAGCAGGATCCCTATCTTGAACGCCACGGTCATCTCGTGGATGACGAACGCAGGGATCAGCACGAAGGTCGGCACGTCCGCGCGCGTATTCGGCTTGGGCAGGCCCCGCATGCTCATGAAGAGGCGTATGGAGTCCGCGTCGTTTCCCATCTGGTTGAACATGAAGGTCCGAAGCGGCTTCTCGGCCCCGGTGAACATCTCCTGCACGCCGATCTTCCCATCCCCGAACGGCTTCAGCGAATCGTTGTAGATCTGCGTGAAGGTGGGCCACATGATGAAGAAGGTCAGGAACAGCGCGAGTCCCATCATGACCTGGTTGGGAGGGGCCGTGTTCAGGGACAGCGCCCGGCGGATGAAATCGAAGACGATGGCGATCCGCAGGAACGCGGTGGTCAGGATGAGGATGGACGGCGCGATGGCGAGCACCGTGAGCAGGAGCAGCACCTGGACGGAAAGCACGACCTCGCGGTTGCCGCTGGCCGGCCGCACGTTCAGCCCGACGAACGGGATGGGGAGGCTGCCCGCGCCGGCGCCGCCGGCGGAGGCCGTGCCACCGGCCGCCGCGCCGGCCGCTGCCTGCGCGAAGGCGCCGATGGGCAGCAGGGAGAGCAGCAGGGCCACGATGAGGAGAACGGCGGGCAGCTTCCTCATAGCTTCTTCAGCCTTTCGCGCTGGCCCTTGAGGAATCCCAGGCCGTCACCGATGGAGAACGGCCGGGCCGCCGGCCGGAAGATCTCGCCGAGCGCCTGGGCGAACGTGCGCTTGCCCGCGGGGGCCTGCTCCGCCGCCTTGAGGCGCAGCGAGTCCAGGGTCTCCTTGTCCGTGATCTCCGAGATCAGCTCCACTCCCCCGTCGGAGGCGCCTACGAGGTAGACGCTGGAGCCCACCTCGACCAGGTGCAGGGAGCGGCTCCCCGACAGGCCGCGGGAACCCAGCACACGGATCAGGTCGTTCTCCTGGACGCGCTTTCCCGCGCCGCGGCGAAGGAGCCAGAACAGCAGGTAGATGATCCCCAGCACGCAGGCCAGCACGAGGATCATGCGGACGAAGTCCCAGGCGGATACGCCGCCCGCGGGCGCCGCCGGGGCGGCAGTCCCCGCGGCGCCGCCGGCAGCGCCGTTGGCCGACGGCGAGGCGCCGAGCGGGATCTTCGATTCGTCGATTGCAGCCGCGGGTCGTCCCGCGACGGAGGGTCCCCCGGGCTGCCCCGCGGAGACTGGCCCCGCGGCACCGCCGGTGGATCCCTGGTTCTGATTCGCCTGCGCCGCAAGCGGCCGCGCGGCGAACGCGAGCGCCAGGACGGCGCACGCTGCGCACACCATCAGTCGATTCAGATTCCCCCTCCCAGTAAAATCTGAACACCGTACTCCGGGCCCCCCGACGGGGTCCCGGCTATGTCCTTCAGACGGCCGTTCTCAGGCCAGCTCGTTCATCCGGTCGATCTGCGATACGATCTCCGTCACGCGTACGCCGAAGTTCTCGTCGATGACCACCACCTCGCCCTTGGCGATGAGCTTGTGGTTCACGAGGATGTCCACGGGCTCGCCGGCGAGCTTGTCCAGCTCGATGATCGTGCCCTCTCCGATGCCCAGGATGTCCTTGATGCGCTTGCGGGTGCGGCCCAGCTCGACGGTCATCTCCATGAACACGTCCATGAGCAGGCCGATGTTGCCCTGTTCCGACACCATCGGGGCCGGCTGCAGGTTGGCGAACTGCACGGGCTGCACGTTCGGGGGCGTCATCCCCGGGGCGGCGGAAGGCCCGCCGAAGGCCTGGCCGAACGTCTGCTGGAAGCCGGCGCCCATCGGCGCCTGGGCCTGCGCCTGGGCCTGCGCCCGGGCCGGACGAGCCGCCGGGGCCGCGCCGGACATTCCGGCCTGCGCGAACGCGCCGCCGCCGGAGGACAGGCTGAGGATCTCCTTGGCAAGCGAAAGGGAGAACACCTCGGTGATGGTCGCGCTGGGGAACCCCTCGATGCCGAGCGGGAAGTCCACGGTGACGGCGTAGTCTCCCTGCGGCACGCGGATCTGCTGGCGCTTGGCCTGGCGCAGGTCCGGCGGCGCCGTCTTCACCATGCGGCTCACCTGGTTGCCGATGGCCGTGGCCGCCGTTCCCGTGATCTGGGAGAACGCCTCCGCGACGGCGGAGAGCGACGCCTCGTCCAGCTCTCCCCCGGGCTGCCCCATCATGAGCCCCGCGATGGTGGCCGCGGTGCCCGCGGGAACGATGTAGGAGTGCTCCCCCTGCAGGCCGTCGGTGAGGTTCACCCTCACGTCCACCACGTCCTCCGCGGGGCCGCCGGTGAGCTCGGCGGCGGCGCGTACCTTCACGACGGGGTCCCCGATGGTGACCGTCTTGCCCGTGAGGATGGAAAGGTTGGAGCCCTGGCTCTCTG
>DASRZR010000090.1:0-4509 GCA_035686185.1 Spirochaetia bacterium
GGGGTGCTCGTTCGCTACGTGCTGGGTGACGCGGTGCGGTTCCTGTCCCTGCGGGATCCTTCCATCGGCCTTGACCTGCCGCAGCTTCAGGTCTCCAGCCGAATCGATGACGTCATCGACATCGCGGGGTTCACCCGGCTCACGGAGAAGACGATCTGGTCCGCCGTGGAGAACTGCGGCATCCCCTACGCGGACTGGGTGGTGGCCAAGGAGTACCGTGCCGATCAGCCGCTCCTGCACCTGTACCTGGAGCCCCGCCGGGAGGGTGACGATCCCGACCGCGTGGCGCAGATCATCCACGCGGAGCTGAAGCGGCTGGACCCTCAGTACCGCGACCTGGAAGAGATGGCGGGGATCCGGCCGCTCGTTGTCACGTTGTTCACGCGCGGTACCTTCGCCCGCTACCAGCGGGAACGGCAGGCGGCCGGCTATGACGTGGCACACCTGAAGCCGGTGCACATGAGCCCGAAGCCGGAGGTGATTGCCCGCCTGGGGGCCATGAGCGCCATGAAGATCTAGGGAGCGAGGGAAGGGACCGGATGCTGGAGCAGATCGCCACGATCAAGTTCCTCGCGCTGGTCGGCTACGCGATCCTGTTCGTCGCGCTGCTGCGAAGCCGCGTCACCCCGTCGGTGAAGCTCACGTTCGCCCTGTACCTGTTCGGGCTGGGCACGTGGCAGCTCACCTCCTTCGCGGTGACCGTCACGCGCCGCCCCGAGCTGGCGGTGGTCTGGTACAACCTCCAGCTCAGCGCGGGCAGCCTGCAGAGCATCGTGTTCCTCCCGTTGACGCGCGCGTTCCTCGGCACGCGCCGCCGGTGGGGCATCGACGCGGTGGCCTACGATTTCGCGGCGGCCGCCGTCACGCCGGGCCTGCTGCAGCTCGCGGTGCGCCAGGTGGCCGCCGGCAGCGCGGGCTACTTCGTGCCCGTGCTGGGCCCGCTCGCGGAAGGAGTGATTGCCGGCGCCTACCTGTTCTGGGCCGCGGGGGTCGTGCTCCTCGTGCGGGGCCTGCTGCGGGAGCGGATCCGCCTGCAGCGCAGCCGTATCGGCTACGTGCTGGCCGGCGCCGTGATCGTCATGGCGGGCGGGGCGACCAACTTCACCCCGCTGCAGGCCTACCCCGTGGACACGATCTGCACGCTCATCAATGCGCTGCTGGTCGCCTACGCGGTGACCCGCTACCGCCTGGTGGACACGGGAACGGCGCTGCGCCGGGTGCTCGCGTTCACGGCCGTGGTCGTGCTCGGGGTGTGCGGCTACATCCTTGCCGCGCTCACCGCGGAGGCGGTGCTCGGCTCCCCTTCGACGCAGGCGGTCAGCATCAGCGGGCTGGCCGGGTTCGTCGCCCTGCTCGTGCTCTCGTTGCTGCTGGGCTGGAGGTCCGTGCGGCCGCTGATCGACCGGATCCTGGGCCGCCGCGTGCGTGCCTACGACCGCGTGCTGGAAGAGTTCACCCAGGCCGCGCGTTCCCTCCTGGACGTGGACCGCGCGAAGGCCCTCGTGGTGCGCACGGCCGCGGAGGCCGTCGGCACGGAGCGCGCCTGCCTCCTGTTTGCCGGGGTGGCCAGTGAGCGGTATTCCGTGGAGGCGGTGCAGGGTTCCTGGCCCCTGGCCCTTCACGAGCTCTCCCTTCCGGTGACGGACGATTTCGTGCGCGCCCTGCGGGAGCGCAAGTTCCCGCTATGGGAACAGGAGCTTCTCATCGATCCCGGCCTGGAGTACCTTCGCCCGCTGTGCGAACGCTTCTTTCGACTGACGGGGAGCTCCGTGGCCATCCCGATCATCCAGGAGGAGCTCGTCATCGGGATCCTGTGCCTGGGGGACCGCTCCTCGGACGGGCTGTACAGCTCCGAGGACCTGCGGTTCCTGGCCACGCTGGCCAACACGGCGGCCTCCTCCATCTCGGTGGCCCTGAACTATCGCGAGATCGAGCGGCAGCTCTCCATCCAGACGTTCCTGTTCGTGCTCAGTGAAAGCCTCGTGCGCTACTCGGACCCGGAACAGGCCATCCAGTCAGCCATCGGGGTCCTGCAGAGCTTCCTCGGCACCGAAGAGTGCTACGTCCTGACCATCGACCGACCGGGAAAGGTCACGGTACACGCGCCGCGCCCCCTGGGTCCGGAGCAGGAGGCCCGCCTGCGGTCGGTAGCGCTCTCCATGGCGTCCGGCGTGACCGACCGCCCTTACAGCCCCGCGGCAGAGGGGGAGCCCGTGCCCCTGAGTTACCTTCCGCTTGCCAGCGCGGGTGAGATCGCGGGCGTGCTCGTGCTGTCCGCCCCGCAGAAGCGCCGCCGGGAGCCGGACTCCGCCCCGTTGGAGGGAGCCTTCCGCGCCATTCTCTCCCAGGGACTACTGGCCATCCGCCACGTCTCCGAGCTGCGAGCGCTCCAGGAGCACAACGAGCGGATACTCGCCAGCCTGAGCAATGCCGGCGAGATGCTGTTCGTCATGGACTACCGCGGCACGATCCTTCGGACGAACGCGGCCGCGGCGAATGCGCTCGGCATCCTCGAGGCAGACCTGGTGGGCCGCCCCCTGGCCCGGTTCTGCGACCCTTCCTGCTCCGGAGCGCCGCTGGAGGAGTTCCTGAGCGCCGCGGTCATGGCCGTCGTCCCGGCCCGGGAGCTGCTGTTCCGCGATGCCTCGGGACTCTCCATCCCGGTGCTGGCGTCTTCCGCCAATATCCCGCACGCCGCGGAGGGACCGCACGAGATCGTGATGCTGGCGCGGGACATCTCGCTCCTGCGGGAGGCCGAGCGGGAGCGACAGGAGTCCCGGCGCCGCTACCAGTCCCTGTTCGAAAGCGTCCTGGATGCCGTTGTGACGTTCACCCCGGAGGGAGACATCGTGGACCTCAACCCGGCCGGCCGACAGCTGCTCGGCCTGGGCGCCGGCGCGCAGGCGCACAACCTCTCGCGTGACTTCCTGACGGATCCCGGGCGTTTCCCGGCGCTCACCGCGGAGCTGGCCTCCCGCGGCAGCATCCGGGACTTTGAGCTGCGGCTGCGCACCTCCCCGACGGAGACGCGCACCGTGCTGTTCACCGGCAGCGTGGACGAGCGCCCTGCCGGGGGCCGGCGCCTGATCCAGGGCATCCTGAGGGACGTGACGGAGCAGCGGGAGCTGCAGCGCCAGCTCGTGCAGTCCCAGAAGATGGAGAGCGTGGGGACACTGGCCGGCGGAATCGCTCACGACTTCAACAACATACTCACCGCCACCCTGGGCTACGCGCTCCTGATCCGGCGGGAGATCAACGACAAGGAAGCGGTCCTGTCCCACCTGCAGGTGCTGGAATCCAGCGCGCGCCGGGCGGTGGAGCTGACGCGGCGCCTCTTGTCCTTCTCCCGTGCCGGCGTGTCCGACCGGCGGCCCGTGCGCATCAACGACATCGTGATGGAAGCCGTGCAGCTCCTGCGCCGCACCTTCGACCGCTCCATCGAGATCCGCACCGACTGCTCCCCCGAGCTTCCCGCCGTCATGGGAGACCCCGGTCAGATCCACCAGGTCCTCATCAACCTCTGCGTGAACGCGCGCGATGCGATGCCGCACGGCGGCCTGCTGCTCCTGAAGACGGCGCGGGTCGTGGACGCGGGGATACCCGGCCTCGCGGGCCCGCCGGAGGAGAGCGTTCTTCTGGAAGTGACGGACACCGGGGCCGGCATCCCGCGGGACGTGCTGCCGAAGATCTTTGACCCGTTTTTCACCACAAAGGGCCCCGGGGAAGGGACCGGCCTGGGGCTTTCCATCGTCTACGGGATCGTGAAGCAGCATAACGGCCAGATCGACGTGTCCAGTGAAGCGGGCACCGGCACCACGTTCCGCGTGACGCTGCCCGCCTCCGCGGAGGGGGAGGTGGAAGCCGCCGCGGCCCCGGTGCCGGAGACCCGTACCGGGGGCCGCGAGACGATCCTGGTGGTGGATGACGAGGTGGCGGTCCGCAGCCTCGTGCGGATCTCCCTGTCAGAGGTTGGCTACACGGTGCTGGAGGCGGGGGACGGCCTGGAGGCGCTGGAGACCTTCCGCCGGCACGGCACGTCGATCGACCTCGTGCTCATCGACCTGATCATGCCGCACCTGGGCGGTCGGGAAACCTACCTCCGTCTGAAGGAAATGAATCCGGCCGTGAAGGCAATCTTCGCGACCGGATACGGCATAGACGACAAGACCCAGGAGATCCTTTCCACCGGCGTGCTCGGCATCATCCGCAAGCCTTACGAGATGACGGCCGTGGAGGCGGAGATCAGGGCTGTCCTGGACCGCCGATAGCCATCGCTACCAACGCGGGCGAGCCGCGACCGTGCCTGCCGTTGCCGGCGGACGCGGGGACGACTGCCCCGGCATCCGCCCCGTCCGCGCCCGCCTCGATCTTGAACTGCGCGGTGAGCTTGCGGAGCTCCGCCGACATGCTGGCAAGCTGCTCGGTGGCCGCGGACATCTCCTCCGCGGCGGAGGCGGCGCTCTGCGTCACCTCGTTCACGTTCTCCACTGCCACGGACACCTGCTTCGC
>DASRZR010000091.1:0-15752 GCA_035686185.1 Spirochaetia bacterium
GCCAACACCATCCTCACCCGCCGGTTCCTCAACGAGCTTCCGGCGTGGGTATCCCTGGTCATCGGGGCGCTGTTCTCCCTGGTCCTGTGGTTCGTGCTGGGGAGGCTGAAGACGCTGGCCGGCGTGAGCGTTGGCTTTGCCGGCTTCGTCGCGCTCATGGCGGCCATCGGGGCGTTTTACGCGGGCACCGGCATTTTTCCCGGTGCCCTCGGTCCCGGGCTCACCGTTTTTCTCACGGTGCTCGGGCTCACGCTCATGAAGTTCTGGGGCAGCGAGGCGGAGAAGCGCTACATCCGCGGCGCCTTCAGCACGTACCTCAGCCCGGACGTTATCAAGGAGCTGGAAGCGGACCCCGACAAGCTCAAGCTCGGCGGTGAGAAGAGGCTGATGACGGCCATGTTCACGGACGTCAAGGGCTTCTCCACGATCAGCGAGGCGCTTGACCCGAACGAGCTGGTCACGCTCCTGAACCAGTACCTCACCGGCATGAGTGACATCATCCTGGATGCGGCCGGCACCATTGACAAGTACGAGGGGGACGCGATCATCGCGTTCTGGGGAGCGCCGCTGCCCTCCGAGCGGCACGCTCAGGCCGCCGCCGAGTCCGCCCTGCTGATGAAGAAGGCGGAGACCGCGATGAACGCGCGCCTTGCGCAGGAGAAGGTCCATCCCGGACCGCTCCTGACGCGGATCGGGATCAATTCCGGCGAGATGACCGTGGGGAATATGGGCACGGAGCGGCGAATGAACTACACGATGATGGGCAACGCGGTCAACCTCGCCGCCCGGCTGGAGGGCGTGAACAAGCAGTACGGCACGTGGATCCTCACCAGCCAGGCCACCCGTGACTCGCTGGATGACAGCATCCTGCTGAGGAAGCTGGACCGGGTGGCGGTGGTAGGGATACGGCTGCCGGTCCGGCTCTTCGAGATCGTGTGCCGGAGCGCGGATGCCACGGACGCCGTCCGGGAGAAGATCTCCGTCTTCGAGAAGGGCATCGACGCCTACGAGGCGCGGGACTGGGACGGCGCCCAGCGCCTGTTCGAGCGCGTGCTCGCCATCGACCCGGCGGACGGCCCGGCGCGCACGTTCGTGGAGCGCACCGCGCAGAGTCGAGCCGCCGGTTTCGGGCCCGAGTGGGACGGGGTCTACCGCCTGACGACAAAGTAGGGACGCCGGTTCGCGGTGCGAGAGCCGCGGACGTAAGCCGTTTCTATCGACCCGCGGCGCTGCTCGGGCGCGCGGCCTCCGTGGGTACCGCCGCCCGCCGGTCCTCCGACCCGCGGACGAAGGACATGCCCGCGGCGGCGAGCGAGAGGACCACGGACACCACGAACGCGTGCCGGATTCCCACCACGAACGCCTGCATGGGCCCTGAGCCCAGCGTGACGCTTGTCCCGACGAACAGGTTCATCATGACGGTCCGGGGAAGGCTTGCCGCCGCCACGGCGAGGGCCAGCGCGAAGCTGGTCACCATGCCGGTCTGCCGCAGCGTAGCGAGCGCCGCGGAGGCGATCCCCAGGCGGTCCCGGGGCGCGCCGTTCATGGCGGCGCTCGTGTTCGGAGACCAGAACAGGCCGCCGCCCACGCCCACCAGGACGAGCCCGACCACGATGGACGCGTACGAGGTAGTAGGCGTGAGCGTGGCGATGAACCACACGAGCGCCGCCGCCTGCAGGATCAGCCCCGCGGTGGCCGGGCCTCGGGCGCCGATATGGTCCGCCAGCAGACCGCTCAGCGGGCCCACCACCGCGCTCACGATGGACAGCGGGATCAGCAGCAGGGCCGCCGTCAGTGGGTCGTAGCCGCGCACCGCCTGCAGGTAGAAGACGATCAGGAAGTTCATCGCGAACATCGCCAGCGCCTGGAGCATGGCGGAGAGAACGGAGAAGCTGTACACGCGGTTTCTGAACAGGGAGAGGTCCAGCACCGGCCGGGCCGCCCGTCTCTCCCACGCCAGGAACGCCACGAGCATGACGACGAACAGGCCGAACAGGGACAGGATGGGAGCCGAGGTCCAGCTCAGCTCGATGCCCATGGTCAGGGCGAACAGGAGGGAGACCAGCCCGAGGCTGAACATGACGGCCCCGGGGAAGTCGAACCTCTCTTCCCGGCGTCGGGCGGATTTCTCCTTCAGGGCGAGGTACCCCCAGACGATGCCGATCAGCCCAATGGGCACGTTGATGTAGAACACCCAGCGCCAGTCAGCGACGGACAGGATGAGCCCCCCCAGCAGCGGCCCGGCAATGCCGCCGATGGCGAACGTGATCCCGTTGATCCCCAGCGCCCGTCCGCGCTCGTGCGGCGGGAAGACCTCCGTGATGATGGCGGGGCTGTTTACCATCATGAGCGCGGCTCCCGCGCCCTGGACCAGCCGCGCGGCGATGAGGTGGTTCGCCGTCCCCGCCAGCCCGCACAGCGCGGAGCCCGCCGTGAACACGACGAACCCGATGTTGTACAGGCGCACCCGGCCGAACATGTCCGCGATGCGCCCGAAGGTGAGCAGGAGGACCGTGCTCACGAGGATGTACCCCATGATCACCCAGATCATGTGCACGAGATCCGCGTGCAGCTTCTCCATCATCTGGGGGAGGGCAAGGATCACGATTGTGCTGTCAATGGACGCCATCAGCGCTCCGATGGTCGTCACGCTCAGGACAATCCACTTGTAGTCGATATGTCTGCGCACGTCGAAATGCTCCCTTTCCACGAGTTGTACTGAGCTCGGACGGGATGCGTCGGGCGACGCTCCTCGCGAGATCTTCCGTTGGATGCGGTGTCCTCAAGCTTCTGCTTCCGAACTGTATTGGTCAAGTGATCCCAGATGCGTTCCGTCCTCGCCCGTTCCAGGCAGGGGGAAATCGTGCTCCAGAATGGAACAAGTACTCCAGGAGCACGCCCGGCGGAGAAGAAGAATCATCCCATAAGGGCCTGTTTTTCCGAGAAGTTCATCATTTCGGAGAGTTTGGAGCCTTGGCATGGAACATGCTTCACCAGTGACAGTACCAAGGAGGATCCCATGGCTTTTGTAGAGTGGAAAGAGGAGTACAGTGTCCTGGTTCCAGAAATGGACAACGAGCACAAGAGGCTCTTTGCCCTGATCAACGAGTTCCACGATGCCATCAAGGACGGCAAGCCGAATGAAGCGGTAGGTCAGACGATCGACGGCCTGCTTGACTACACGATCACGCACTTCGCGCACGAGGAGAAGCTGATGCGCCAGCGCGCCTACAAGGGACTGGAGGAGCAGGAGAGGTTCCACCGGGCCTTCACCGACAAGGTGAAGGACTACCAGGCGCGGTTCCAGGCGGGAAAGCTCGTGCTCAGCTTCGAGGTCGGGACCTTCATGCGCAACTGGCTGACGGAGCACATCAAGCAGGTGGACAAGCGGTACTCGGACGTGCTGGCGCCTGCCAAGCCATAGCGTCTTCCCGCAGGGAGCCTGACCGCGCCCAGGCGGGGCAGGGCGCGTCAGGCTCGCGGGAACCACACCGTAACGGTCGTACCGACGTTCTCCTGGCTCTCCAGCTCGATGGTCCCGCCGAGTGACTCGACGAGAGCGCGGGAGATCGCGAGGCTGGTGCCGATGCCGCGGATTTCGCACTGGCTCGAACCGGGCGGCGCCCATTCCCCCTTGCGGCTGAAGAAGGGCGTGAAGACACGGGGGACGTCAGCCGCCGCAATCCCGCATCCCCGGTCCGAAACCCGGAGAAAGGAGCGGCGGGTCTCATCGCCCGTGCTCACCATCACCGGCCGTCCGTGGAGCGATCTCAGCGCGTGAACGGAGTTCTCCACGAGCACGCCCAGGACGAAGCTCACCGTCCGCGCATCCGCGACCACGGGCCGCGCGCTGGAAAGCCGCCACTCGACCGCCACACCGCTCCGCCGGGCCTCCAGCGCGCATCGCTGCAGGGACCCCGCCGCCGCTTCGTCCAGCCGGATCTCCACGTGATCGCCCAGGGAGCAGGGCCTCAGGGCCTGCAGGCGCTGGGTGATCTCCTGGATTCGCCACGCCCCGCGGAGTGCGGCATCCAGGCTCGGTCGGACGCCAGGGTGCAGCCGTTGATCCCGCAGGGCGACCCCTATGTATCCCATGATGATGGTGTTGAGGTTGTTGAAGTGGTGCCCGATTGCCGAGGACAGGCGCGAAAGGGACTCCGTCTGCCAGTGTCGAAGAGACGCCTCGTGCCGGGACTGAAGCTCGCTCAGGTCCACGAAAAGGCCTTGCACCACGCGTTCCTTTGCATCGGCCGCCGCGTGATCCCCGGCGGATCGAAGGCAGAGCCTTCCAAAACCGTTGCTGCCGTCACGGCGACGGAAAGGCATTTCGGCCTGGCGCCAGCCCGTGGAGGTCGGAAGCTGAAGCACCTCGTCGAGCGTGGCGAAGTAGTCGCAAAGCCGATGGGCTCCCTTGATTCCGGCGAACTCCTCCAGCTCCTGCCGAGACGCGAACCCCAGGGCCCGCGCAAACTGCGGACTGGCGTCCAGGAGAGTGCCCGCCAGGTTGACGCGAAAGATCCCCACTGGGGCGCTGTCGAGCAGATCGAGAACACGTTCCGTTGAAGCCATTTCGTCGGCCGCAACGGACCCTTCCGGAATATACACGTGAGCCTTCCTGCTTCAAGGACTGCAATCACCGTGCCAGGCACGGGACGGCGGGTGCCAGGCCTGAAACGAGGCATTTTCGGGCCTTTTCCACTCCTTTCTGCCCTGCGGGCGGCGCGACGATGCGCTCTTAGTGCGCAGTGGCGTGCGCAGCGCGCAGTTCATTCACACCTCGGGGGAGGGCGCCGACATGGTCGCCCACCCGTGCGACGTTTGGCGGCTGCCCGCGTCGGCAGTATGTTTCCGGGCATGCGAAAAGCCGCCGTCGTCCTGTCCGTCATCGCCGCCTCGCTGCTGTCCTGCCCCGCGGGGGCCCAGGGCATCAACGGCCTGGACAGCATCTGGCTTCATGAGGCCAGCAACAGCGCCACCGGGCTCACCATGAACTCTCACTACATCAGCCTGGATATCCCCTGGGGCAGCCTGCACTCCTCCACCTTCAGCGTGGTCTCTGACAAGGGCCTGCAGACGGTGAGGATGGAGGACGGCAGCACCTGGAACCTGCTGTTCAACTCCCACTACTCGGGGGCCCTGCATCACGCGCTCATCCTGTACAAGGACGCGGCCACCTACAGGGTCTACGACGACATGGGGGACCGCTCGCCGTTCTTCGGCCCCCTGGACCGATTCGCGGAGGTGAAGGCCAGCTCCAGCCTCCAGGAAGGCGGGACCTCCTATGGCGAGGCGAACCTCTCTGACTTTTCACTCGGCAGGCCGTGGGCCGTCCGGGAGAACGGTGGCGTGGGGGCGTACGTGGACGTGAGCATGAGGGATGACCTGCGCCAGGGCAGGAACCTGCAGGGTCTGGTCATCTCCAGCGGCTTCGTATCCGCTGCCCGGCCCGACCTGTACGCGGCGAACAGCCGGCCGCGGCTCGTGGAGATCGCCAGCTCCGATGCGGGGTTCGACATCCAGGCAGAACTGGAAGACACGCCCCTGCTCCAGTTCGTGACCTTCCCCCGGGCCGCCACGGACGTGCGCCTCACGGTGAAGTCCGTTTACGCCGGCGCCGCCTCCCGGGACCTGTGCGTGAACTTCATCGGCGCGCTGGTGACGGAAACAACGGACTATCTCTCCCTGTTCTCCCAGCAGACGAAGGACGGGTTCGGTTTCAACAACGAGAAGATCTCCCTCACCACGCTGGACAACGGGGAAGAGCACACCGACGACTACGCGTACCGGATCGTCTCCCGTCGGCCGCTCGTGCGGATGCAGGCGGAAGACGGCACGGCCTACGACCTACTCTACGATCCGAACTTCGGCCGCTCCCTGGAGAATGGCCTGATACGCTACAAGAGCACGGGGGAAACGGAGGCATTCAGCGCCTCGGACGAGGCGCCGTTCATCCAGCCGCTGGACCAGTCCTTCTCCGTGACGGTGAGCTCATTCCTCACGGAGGGGAAGACCTCGTACAACGTGGACTACCTCACGGATTTCGACCTGGAGCACCCGTGGGCGGTGAGGCAGAATGGCGGCGTGGGCGCGGTGGTCACCATCCAGCCGCAGGCCGGGCAAAGCGGAAAGCAGAAGATCCATTCCCTCCTGTTCTCCAACGGGTTCCTCTCCGCCAGGAACCCCGGGCTCTGGGAACAGAACCGCCGCGTGAAGGACGTCACGATTGCAAGCCGACAGCCGGCATTCACGCTCGATATCACGCTGGCCGATCATGCCATGCTGCAGTTCGTGAACCTTCCAGAGCCGTCCGACACGCTCACCGTGACGGTGCGCAGCGTCTATCCCGGTACGAAGTACAAGGATCTGTGCCTGAGCTTCCTGGCGGCCTGGGTGCACTAGCGCCCGGCGTGGCGGCGCCGGGGCGGGGGAGCACGCCTTCAGTCGGGCGCGCGCCGTCTCACTCGCCGTCCGGCAGCCCCACGTTCTCCGCCAGGAGCTTCCGCAGGCTCTTGCCCACGTAGAAGTCCCAGCCCGGCTTGCAGCTTTCCCAGCACTCCGCGCCCGGGAATACTCCCACGTGGGTCATGCGGACTTCCGTCATCCCGTTCTTCGAGGACAGCTCCCAGACCACTCTCGTGCCTTTCCATTCGGCCTTGTTTGCTATCCAGTGCAGGTTGCAGTCGGTCACCTCCCACACCACCCGCCGGCCCGGCTCGAGCTCGGCAACCGTGAAATCCACGAAGGTTTCCCCGAAGCGCACCGTGAACCGGTCACCTTTCGTTCGTGCCCTGCCGGTGAATCCCCCGGTCCACCACTGGGGAACCTGGCCTATCCTGCGGACCGCTTCCTCGGCGGGAATCTCCGCCGCGATCGTCGCCTGGTAATCCGGTGAGTCCATGTCAGCTCCTTTCCTGCGGCGCCTCGCGCGCCGTCCATTTAATTATACCCAAAGGTGTAATAAAGCGGCAACTCCGCGCACTACGAACGGGCCGCATTTCTCCAATCTGCACGGGGGAGGGCTTCGCAGTTGGTGATTCGGGTGATGCGCATTCTTTTTGCGGATGTCCCGGAAATCTGATAGAATCCCCGCGCACATCCCACACTGACAGCAGGAGGAAGAAAATGGCTGAACTGAATCCGAAGCGCGCGGTAGCCGAGATGAAGGAGCTGCGCGCCCTCACGAGCAACGAGATGGGAAACCAGCGCGTCGCGTTCACGCCGACCTGGATCAAGGCCCTGGACTTCTTCAAGAAAAAGCTGGACGAGCTGGGTCTCTCGTACCGCCAGGATGCCGCGGGAAACCTCTGGGCTACGCTGGAAGGCGACAGGCCGGAGTTCATCACGCTTGGCGGGCACCTGGATTCCGTTCCCAACGGCGGGTGGCTGGACGGCTGCTGGAACGTGATCGCCGCGCTGGAGGTGGTCCGCTACCTGAAGTCCAAGGGCAAGCCGCCTCTCACGGTGAAGCTGGTGAGCTGGTGTGACGAGGAGGGGGCCCGGTTCGGACGCAGCCTGTTCGGGTCCAGCGCGTTCTCGGGGCACCTGGACATCGAGAGCGTGCGCAACTTGAAGGACCGGGAGGGCGTGGCGCTGGTGGACGCGCTGAAGAACGTCGGGATCAAGCTGGAGGATGCGCCCAAGGCCACGGCGGAGCGTGCCGGCTGCCTGGCGTACCTGGAGCTGCACATCGAGCAGGGCCCGGTGCTGGAGGCCAAGGGGTACCCGCTGGGAGTGGTCCTGGGAACCGTCGGCGTGGAGCGCAACTTCATCACGTTCCACGGCCAGGCCGCACACTCCGGTTCCACGCCCATGGCGGTGAGGAAAGACGCCTTCCGGGCCGCCGGCCTGATGGCGCAGGAGATCTACCGGATCGCGAAGAAGTTCCAGGGCGTGTGCACCATCGGAAGCTGCGTGACCAAGCCGGGGATCGTGACCTCCGTGGTGGAGGACTGCACCATCACGCTGGACCAGCGGCACCTGGACGCGAAGAAGCTTGCCGGCATGTGGGCGGACGCGCAGGACACGGCGCGGAAGATCGCCAAGCAGCTCAACGTGGAGGTGGCCTTCGGGGACCTGTGGCGCATCGAGCCCATCCTGTTCCACCCGGAGCTGATCGAGTTCTGTGACCAGTCCATCGTGGCCGCCGCGGGCAAGTCCATGCGGCTGCCCTCCGGCCCCCTGCACGATGCCGCGGAGGTGTGCCGGGCCGGTATCCCCACGCAGATGGTGTTCGTGCAGAGCCTGAGAGGCATCAGCCACAACAAGATCGAGGACACGAAGGAAGAGCACCTGGAGATGAGCGTCCAGGCGCTGGCCAACCTCGCGGACAAGACCATCCCCTGGGCCTTGTCGAAGAAGTAGGCACGGTGTCATAGAAACGGCCGCGGGTCACCGCGGCCGTTCCACGCCCTCCCGCGCGTCGGCCCTCCCTCGCACCCGCCCGCTACGCCAGCAGCGCCTCCAGGGCTCCGCGCTGCGAGGTGTTGAGTCTCGCGTACTTTCCGCCGCTGCCCAACAGCTCGGCATGCGTTCCCCGCTCCACGATCCGTCCGGCGTCCAGCACGTAGATCACGTCCGCGTGCTCGATCGTGGAAAGCCGGTGGGCGATGACGAAGGAGGTCCGTCCCTTCAGAAGCCGGCGGAGCGCCTCCTGCAGCAGGCGCTCGGTCCGCGTGTCGATGCTCGCGGTTGCCTCGTCCAGCACCAGGATGCGCGGGTCCATCAGCAGGATGCGCGCGAAGGAGAGGAGCTGCTTCTGACCCACGGAGAGGTTGTTGCCGGCCTCGTTCACCGGCGCCTCGTAGCCGCCGGGCAGCTCCGAGATGAACTCATGGGCGCGGACGGCCCGGGCCGCCTCCTCGATCTCCGCCATGGTGGCATCCAGCCGTCCATAGCGGATGTTGTCCGCGATGGTCCCGCTGAACACGAACGGGTCCTGCATCATGACGCCCACCTGGGCGCGCAGGGATTCCACCGTGACGCGCCGGATATCGTGGCCGTCGATGAGGATGGAGCCTCCGTCGATCTCGTAGAAGCGTGACAGGAGGTTGATGATCGTGCTCTTGCCGGCGCCGGTCCGGCCCACGAGCGCCACCGTGGTGCCGGGCTCCACCTGGAAGGACAGACCGTGCAGCACGGGCGTGGAAGGCTCATAACCGAAGCGCACGTCCCGGAACTCTACGCGCCCGACAGCGGGGGGAAGCGCGTACGCGCCCGGAGGGTCGGTGATCGCCACGGGCGTGTCCAGGTAGTCGAAAATGCGGTCCGCGGCGGCCAGCGCCACCAGGACGTCGTTGTAGTAGTTGCTCAGGTCCACAATCGGATCCGTGAGCATCCAGACGTAGCTCGTGAACGCGATGAGGGATCCGAGGCTCGCGGCTCCCATGCCGAGGAAGCGGTACCCGAACCAGTAGATGAGGCCGATGGAGACGGTGTTGAACACGAGCACGGCGGGGAACAGCAGGTTCGCGGCCGTGACGGCGGACATCCAGCTTGTGTAGTTCTGGCCGAGCTGTTCCGCCCAGGTCCGGGAGTTGCGCCTCTCCCGCACGAAGGCCTGCGTCACCTTGATGCCGATGAAGCTCTCATGCGCGTAGGCGTTCAGGTTCGAGCTCTTGTACTGGTAGTCGTCCCAGAGCCGGTGGATCCGGCCCTTCACCAGGAAGACGAACCCGACGAGGAACGGGGTGACGGAGAGCGCCACCAGCGCGAGGGACGGGGAGATGGCGAACATGAACAGAATGATGATGAAGATCCGCAGGACGTCCGCCACGATGGCCACGATCCCGTTCTTCACCATCTGCTGCAGGCGGTCCACGTACACCATGATCCGGTGGATGATCTTGCCGGCCGGCCGCTCGTCGAAGAAGGAGAACGCCAGGCGGTTCACGTGGCCGAACAGCTCCCGGCGCAGTCCCTCGATCACTGTGTTGCCCATCCGCACCATGAGGAGCTGGCGCCACCGCACCGCCAGGGCGCTCGCGCCGATCACCGCGGCAAAGGCCGCCGCCAGGACCAGCACGCCGCGCAGGTTGCGCGCCGGCACGTACACGTCCACCGCCACCTTCATCAGGTACGGGCCGACCTGCGCGGCCACCGCCGTGAACAGGACGATGGCAATCGCCAGGGCAACCGTGCCCTTGTGCGGCTTGAGGTACCCCAGGAGCCGGGTGAGGGTCCGGCCGCTTACCGGCTGCATCTCCTCGTCATCGAAGAACCGGCGCCTGGCCATCAGGATGCCTCCGCGGCGGGGCCGCGGCCGTGCTGCACCCGGAAGTACTCCGCGTACAGGCCGCCGCGCCGCACCAGCTCCGCGTGGCGCCCGCGCTCCACGATCTGCCCGTGGTCCATGACGAGGATCTGGTCCGCGTGGAGCACGGAGCTGACGCGGTGGGCGATGATGAACGTGGTGGCCCGCGCCTCCAGGTCGCGCAGCGCCTTCTGGATGCGCGTCTCGGTCTCCATGTCCACGGAGCTCGTGGCGTCGTCCATGATGAGGATCGGCGCCTGCTTCATCAGCGCCCGGGCGAGGCTGGCGCGCTGTTTCTGGCCGCCGGACAACCCCACGCCGCGCTCGCCCACGACGGTCTCGTAGCCTTCTTCCAGCGGGGCGATGAACTCCTCCACCTGCGCCAGCGCCGCCGCCTCCCGCACGCGCTCGATGGGCGCGTCCTCCTTCCCGTAGGTGAGGTTGCCATAGAGCGTGTCGGAGAACAGGAACGTCTCCTGCGCCACCAGCCCCACGCTGCGGCGAAGGTGGCGCAGGTCCAGCTCCCGCACGTCGATCCCATCCACGAGCACCTGGCCCTCGTCCGGATCGAAGAACCGCGGGATGAGGTTCACCAGGGACGTCTTCCCGCACCCCGTCGGTCCCATGATGGCGACGGTGGAGCCCGCCGGGGCCTGCACGGTGATCCCCTTCAGGATCCCGTGGCCGCCGACGGACCAGGACACGTTGCGCAGCTCGATGTCTCCGCGGATGTGTTCGGGCCGCCGGGGAGAGGCCGGGGACACCACCGCGGGCCGGGTATCAAGGATTTCGCAGAGGCGCTCCGCGGAGGACTCGGCCATGGCCACCTGGTTGGCAACGTCCCCGAGCGTCCGCATGGGCTGCACGATCATCCACAGGTAGCCGTTGAACTGCACCCAGGTCCCCAGCGTGATGCGGCCGTTGATCACCATCCAGCCTCCGGCCAGGAGCACGATGGCGGAGGAGATGCCGGAGAGGAACTCCAGGGAGGGGAGGTAGCGCGCCCAGACCGCGAGGTTGCGGTTGCGGGCCGCCGTCAGCCCCGCGTTCTCCTTCTGGAACCGGGTGAGCTCGAACGCGTGGCGCATGAACGCCTTCACCACCCGGATGCCCGTGATGTTCTCCTGCACCCGGGTGTTCAGCCGGGAGAACTGCGCCCGGACTGCCGTGGTGGTCGGCCTCATGTTTGTGCGCAGCCGCAGCGCCGTGAGGAAGAGCCAGGGGGAGGCAAGCGCGGAGATCAGTGCCAGTTGCCAGTTCAGCGCCGCCAGGAGCACCGCGGCCCCGATGAAGAAGAAGATGCCGCTGGCTCCCTGCAGCAACCCCTGCGCCAGCAGGCCGCGCACCATCTCCACGTCATTCGTCATCCGGGCCATGAGCTCGCCGGTGCGGGTGGAGTGGAAGAAGCCGAAGGACTGCGCCTGGATCTGGTCGTACAGCCGCTGCTTCAGGTCACGCTGCGCGCGCTGGCTGTACACCTCCACGAGGTTGTTGCGCAGGAAGATCAGGCCGGCGCGCGCCACGTTTGCCACGACCAGGGCTCCGATGAGGGAGACAAGGAGCGGGGTACGGGAGGAGAAGTTCCCCTCTTTCACGGAAGGAACAAACACGTTATCCACGATGCGCTGGGCGATGGCCGGCGGGACCAGCGCCACGGCAACGACGAGGATGGAAAAGACAACGGAGAGCACGGCCCAGGCGTTGTGCGGCCGGGCGGCACGGAGCAGCCTCTGAAGCGGTGTCACTATGTCACGAAGTTATCGTTTTAGAGGCGCCCGGTTCAAGTCGGTGCGCTTGGCGCCGGGCGGGGCGTGGCGCGCCCCGCGAGCCTTGATCGGCGCGCCGACTCCTGCTATAGCAGGGGCATGGGGAAGTACGTAGGCAGCGTGGCCTCTCTCTGGTTCCTGCTGTGCGCCGGCCTCTCCTTTGCGGACCCGAGCGCGGCAGACCTGGCCTTGGTGGACAAGTACAAGGACGTGGTGTTCTCCGCGGGCACCGCTGCTCCGGACCAGGTGGACGGTGACTGGAAGGGGTACCGGCTTCCGGACTCCACCTTTCTCTGGGTGAACAAGGACGGCTACAAGGAAGCTCATACCGCGGACCACGTGAAGGTGGAGATCTACTCGAAGGACGGCGCGGAGATCGAGCGCGATTTCGAGCTGCCCAGCGGCCGCACGTGCCAGGTCCTCCCGCAGAAGCCGGTGGCGTGGGGCCTTGTCAAGGAGCCGGCGCCGGGCTTCTCCCTGCCGGTGCTCGGTTCCAGCTCCACCATGAGCCTGGCCGACCTGAAGGGAAAGGTCGTGCTTCTCGACTTCTGGGCGAGCTGGTGCCAGCCCTGCATGCACAGCCTGCCCTCCACGCAGGCCATGTTCGAGAAGTACAAGGCCCGCGGTCTCGTTGTCCTGGGGATCAATATCGAGGGAGACCCGCAGAGGGCGGGCGCGGCGGCAAAAGGCCTTGGCCTGACGTTCCCCGTGCTGATGGCCCAGCCGGACGACAAGGGGCAGTACAACTGGACCAGTCGGCAGATTGCGGACTTCAAGGTGCACTGGATCCCGTACATGTTCCTGATCGACAAGGACGGCGTGGTGCAGAGCGCCGACGAGGTGAAGGACAAGGACGTGGAGGCCCTGCTCGGCAACGGCTGAGCAGGGTCCCCGGGCGCCGCCTCTCACCCCGGAAAGTACGTTCCATTCTCCAGGTCGGCGATGAGAGACGCGTGGGTGGGCTCCCACCCGAGGCGCTCCCGCGTGAGCGCACTGGAAGCGGGACTGTCCGCTGAAAGGAAGAACGCCAGCCACCCGAA
Source organism: Spirochaetia bacterium (assembly GCA_035686185.1). Taxonomy (GTDB): domain Bacteria; phylum Spirochaetota; class Spirochaetia; order SZUA-6; family Fen-1364; genus Fen-1364. Next base: position 13,056 of record DASRZR010000091.1, read on the forward strand.
GTGATCGGAAGCCTCCTGCTTCGACCGGGAGACGACGGGCAGGTTCAATTGCCGGCCGATCACGGCTGCGACCTCGCGGAGCCGGACGCCCTCATCCGCCACACCGTGGTACCGGGTCCCCGCGGCGCCCTTCTCCAGTGCCAGGCGGAAAAGCCGGGCCGCATCCATGCGGTGAACCGCCGACCAGCGGTCCGAGCCGTCCCCCACGTATGCGGACACTCCCTTCCTGCGGGCAAGGTCGATGAGCGCGGGTACGAAGGCGTGGTCACCGGCACCATGGACGGTGGGAGACAGGCGCACCACGGACGCGCGCACGCCGCGCCCCGCGAAAGACAGCAGCAGCTTCTCCGAGGCAAACCGGGGATGCGCGTCCGGGTTCGACGGCTCATCTTCCTCCGTGACCACACGCCCCGGCGCGATCAACAGCGTGCCCAGCGTCCCGACGAAGGGCTTGCCGGTTGCGCTCAGCGCCTCCCCGATCGCCTGGATGACGCGGCGGTCCTTTGCGGCGGCGCCGGGAATGTCGGAGAAATCGTGGTGGTAGGCGAGGTGGATGACGCCGTCCGCGGCGGCGGCTCCCCGTGCCAGGCTTTCCAGGTCCTCGATCGACCCGCGATGCACCGAGGCCCCGGCCGCCTCGATCGCGCTCGCGGCGGCGTCCGAGCGCGCCAGGCCAAGGACCTCGTGGCCGGCGCGGATGAGCTCCGGCACCACCGCCTGCCCTATGAACCCGCTGGCTCCCGTAACGAATACTCTCATTCGATCCTCCCGTGACATCAACATGCCGCCGCGGTTCGGCCGGGAGAATACATGCCGGTCCAGAGTTCTTGCCTGATTGTCCACGGATGGCGATGTTTCAATCCGTGAGGGATCTGCGTTCCGAGCTGGCCCGGCTGATCGGCGCCTGCGCCCCGCGTGATGGCATCTTCGACTCGCCGGTCCCCGGCACGAGCTGCGTGAGGTATTCCCACGCGAACGAGCGCTCCCGGCTGTACTGGTGCGCCGCGGTGTGCATCGTGGCCCAGGGCAGCAAGGAGATCGCCGTGGGGCCGGAGGTGTACCGCTTCGACACGGTGCACTACGTCGCCACGCCCATCGACCTGCCTGTCATCGGCCGCGTCGCTTCGGCGTCCCCGGAGAAGCCGTTCCTCTGCCTGCGCATTGGCCTGGACCCGAACGCGCTCCGCGAGGTGGACGTGCAGCTTGGCGGCGGCGGACAGGACCGGGAGCCGGACGGCTCCCCGCGCGGCGTATTTGTCGGGGACGTGGGAGAGAGAATGCTGCAGGCGGCGGTCCGGCTCGGAGAGCTCTTCCTGACGCCGGAGGACGCGGCGGCGCTGGGGCCGCTCTCCGTGAAGGAGATCCTGTACCACCTGCTGAAGGGGCCGGACGGGCCGGCCATACGGCAGTTCATCCATGCCGGCAGCGCGATGGACAGGGTGTCGCGGGCCATCTACCTGTTGAAGACAACGTTGAACGAAGACCTTGATGTCGATGCCATGGCCAGGGCCGTGAGCATGAGCCGGTCCGCGTTCTTCACGCACTTCAAGGCGGCCACTGCCATGAGCCCCGTGCAGTACCAGAAGCGCCTGCGCCTGCTGGAGGCGCGCCGGCTCATGGTGACGGAAGGGGAGACCGCGGAGGGCTCCGCGTTCCGGGTGGGCTACCGGAGCGCCTCCCAGTTCAGCCGGGAGTACTCGCGCATGTTCGGCACGCCGCCGTCCCGGGATGCGAAGCGGCAGCGGCAGGCAGTTTCCGGCTGAGGGAGGCCGTGGCAGGCCTGAAGCAGGCCGGGCTACCTGCTGGCAGACGGACGGGCGGCGAGCACCACGGGGACCTGGATCTTCTGCCCGTCTCTCACGATTTCCAGCCGGACGGTGTCCCCGGGGTGCGTGCCCTCCAGCGCCCCCAGAATGTCGATCGTTGTCCACGTGGGGAGTCCCTCGATGCTCACGATGATGTCCCCGCCGAGGTACACCGGCCGGCCTCCCACAAACAGGCCGCGTGACGGGTCTCCGCCTCGCAGGCCCGCCGTGTCCGCGTTTCCCCCCGGGGCCACCCGCGAGATCATCACCCCCTTGGCAACGGGAAGGTCCGCCCTTCGCGCGAGAGCGGGGGAAATCGACACCGGGTCGATCTGGATCCAGCCGCGCCGGACCTCCCCGTAGGCCAGGATGTCCGGAATGACGCGGCGCGCCGCATCCACCGGGACGGCAAACCCGATGCCGATATTCCCCCCGGCGGGCGCGAGGATCATCGTGCTGATCCCGACCATCGTGCCCTGCGAGTCCAGGAGCGGGCCTCCCGAGTTGCCGGGGTTGATGGCAGCGTCAGTCTGGATCAGGTCCCGCAGCAGGAAGCCTTCCGGAGACTGCAGGGGCCGGTGAAGGCTGGAGACCACGCCAACGGTCAGGGTCCGCTGGAGGCCAAAGGGGTTGCCCAGCGCGATGACCTTCTGGCCTACCAGGAGGTCCCGTGACACGCCCAGCGGCACGGGATTGAGGTGCCGGCCGGAAGGGTCGAAGCGCACCACGGCGAGGTCATTCTCCGGATCCACCCCGACGACGCGCGCGTCGAAGTTCTCACCGTCATACAGCGTGACGATGAGCCTCGTGGCTCCCTTGACCACGTGGAGGTTCGTGAGCACGTTCCCGTCCTTGTTCTGTATAGATTCGTTTAGGGTTAGTGTGTTTTGGA
>DASRZR010000092.1:0-4065 GCA_035686185.1 Spirochaetia bacterium
CGGGAAACACTGTACGCTCCGACCTTCGATCCGATCTCCCTCATCGCCCCGGGCTACGAGATACTCGCGCAGAGGGCAGCCCGGCCGGAGGCGGACGTCCGGGATGCCCCGCCCTTCGAGATGGTCCTCTTGGCGCGCGAGGGACGGCGCGTGGACGCGCTGGTAACGACCCGCCTCATTGGATTCCAGGGTGCCCCCGCCACGCTCACCATCGTGACGGACATCACCGCCCGCAAGCGCGCGGAGCGGCTGCTGCAGTCCCTGAACGCGGCCACGCTCGCCATGGAGCAGGCGCTCACGCCCACGGAGATCTTCCCGTCCGCGGCGCGCGTGCTGGCCGGCCTCGGGCTGGACAGCGCGGTGTTCATTTCTGCCGGCGATCCGCCGCGGGTCCTGAAAGCGCACTGCCGGGGAAGCGGCAGGAGCCGGGACGTGAAAGTGCTGGATAGCGGAGACAGCAGCGGCCTTCTCCTCCCGTTTGACGCGGCCGCTGACGTTGCCCATGCCATGGACGGCCGCCAGGCGCTGTACAGCACGCAGGACCCGGATGCGCTGGCGTTGTTCTTCGGCGTCGGACCGGAAGAGCGGCGGCAGGGCGGAGGCGTGCTGTTCGTGCCCCTGATCGTGGACGATGTGCCGTTCGGGCTCCTGGTCATCGCCGGGGAAGACCTGGGACCCGAGGACCTTCAGGTGTTCACGGCCTTTGCCCACCAGGCGTCCGCGGCCTGGCGGAAGACGCGGCTCATGGGAGACCTGGAGAGCAGCCTGGACAAGCTGAGCAGCACGCAGAAGCAACTGCTGCACTCCCAGAAGATGGAAGCGGTGGGCCGGCTGGCCGGCGGCATCGCGCATGATTTCAACAACCTGCTCACCGTCATTTCCGGCTACACGAGCCTGCTCGCGGACAGCCTGGAGGGGAACGCTCCCGCCCTCGGCGACCTGGGCCAGATCCGCGCCACGATCAAGCGCGCCTCCGCTCTCACGGGACGGCTGCTCACGTTCAGCCGCAAACAGATCGTGCAGCCGGAGGTGCTGGACCTGAACAAGGTCGTGGCGAACTCCGTAACGCTGCTGCGGCCCCTGATCGGAGAGGACATCGAGATCGTGGTCCGGCTGTGCCCGGAGGCGCTGTGGGTCCGCGCCGACCAGGGCCAGCTTGACCAGGTCCTCATGAACCTCGCCGTCAATGCGCGGGATGCCATGCCGGGGGGCGGCACGCTCGTGCTGGAAACCGCCCCGTCGCGACACGCCACGGACGGCGCCCGGGCGCAGCTCTCCGTCCGCGACAACGGGGTGGGCATGACCGAGGAAACGCGCGCCCGCCTGTTCGAGCCGTTCTTCACCACCAAGGAAGAAGGCAAGGGGTCCGGACTGGGGCTTTCCACCGTGTACGGCATCGTGACGCAGGCCGGGGGCCGGGTCCGGGTGGACAGCATGCCGGGCCGCGGCACGACGTTCTTCGTGGACCTTCCGCGCCAGGACAGCCAGGACGGGCAGAAACCCGCGGAGCCGGGCGTGCGCACTCCGGTGACCGGCACGGGGACGATCCTGCTGGTGGAGGATGAGCGGGACGTGCGGGAGCTCACGACCCGGGTGCTGGAACGCGCCGGCTACGTGGTCGTGCCGGTGGCCTCCGCCCGGGAAGCGCTGCTGGTGGCAGAGGGCTCCGCCCGCCTGAGCCTGGTGGTATCCGACGTGGTGATGCCGGGCGGGATGACCGGCGTGGAGCTGGGGGAACGGCTGGCCCGTACCCGGCCGGACGTGCCGCTGCTGTTCATCTCCGGGTACACGGACGACATGAAGCTTCCGCTTCGAGCGGATGGCCGGTCCACGGACTTTTTGCCCAAGCCGTTTCAGCCGGTGGAGCTCCTGGACAAGGTCAAGTCGACAATCGCGGGCACATAGTCCCCACGCCGGACCCGGCGCCTCCCGGGCGCCATCAGTGGCCTTCCGCCCTCAACGTGTGAATGGCGTGCTCCACCACGGGCGCGAGCACCTGGAGGCACAGCTTCACGGCCGCGGGGGAACCGGGGAAGTTCACCACCAGCGTGGTCCCGCGCACGCCGGCAATGCCGCGGGACAGCACGGCGGTGGGCGTCTCCGCGAGAGAGCGCGCCCGCAGCATCTCCGCAATGCCGGGGACCTCCTTCTCGCAGAACCGCCGCGTCACTTCCGGAGTGATGTCGCGCGGGGAGAGCCCGGTCCCCCCGGTGGTGAGAATGAGGTCAGCGCGCCGGCCGGCGTGCAGCGCCTCCATGACCTTGTCGGGATCGTCGGGAACCAGGGACCGCGTCACCTCCACGGCGGGGAACAGCGCCTTCAGTCCACGCTCGATCTCCGGCCCCGAGAGGTCCGTGTACTCGCCGCGGGCGGCCCGGTCGGAGACGGTGATGACGAACACGGTCACGGACGGTCCTCGGACGGCGCTTCCTTGGTCTTCTCCAGCAGCCGAACGCCGGTGATCTCCATGCGCCCGTCCACGGCCTTGCACATGTCGTACAACGTCAGCGCGGCCACGGAGACCGCGGTGAGCGCCTCCATCTCGATGCCGGTGCTCTCCGTGCAGACAGCCGTGGCCTCGATGCGGACCCCGTCCTCTGCCAGCGAGAGGTCCACGGCGACGTGATCGATGCGGATGTTGTGGCACAGGGGAATGAGCTCCGCCGCGCGCTTGGCCGCGGCGATCCCGGCCACCCGGGCTACCGCGAAGGCGTCTCCCTTCTCCAGCAGGCCGTCTCGAAGAAGGCGCAGCGTCTGCGGCTGCATCCGGACCGCCCCGGCGGCACGCGCGGTGCGCCGCACCCGGGGCTTGGAGGAAACGTCCACCATCCGGGCGCGGCCCTGGTCGTCCAGGTGGCTCAGCTTGTCCTGCCCCATTCTCTCACCCTCCGGTCACACCGGCAGCACGTCCACTGCCGTGCCCGCCTCAATCATCGTGACGCCGATCTCCACGCGGAGCAGGCCGTCCGCCTCGGCCAGCGCGTTCACGTGCGCGGAGCCGTGGTAAGGGACCGCCTGCACCTGGCCCGCGCGCATCCGCACGGGGAGAAACTCCGTGCGGTCTTTTTCGACGCGGCGAAGGTCGTGGGCAAGCGTCCCCCGGCGCAACGGCGGACTCCAGTCCAGCCCCATCATGCGGTAGAGGAACGGCTTCACGAACACCTCGAAGATCACAAACGTGGACACGGGATTCCCGGGCAGGCCGAAGAAAAACTGCTCGCCGCGCCGTGCAAACAGGGTCGGCCGGCCCGGCCGCACGGAGACGCGGTGGAACAGGATCTCCGCGCCAACCTGCCGGAGGCAGGCCGGCACGTAGTCGAAGTCCCCGGCCGAGATGCCCCCCGTGAGGAGGATCACGTCCGCGCGGCCTTCAGCGCCGGCGAGAAGCTCTGACAACGGGCCGGGGCTGTCAGGGACGCCGGATCTCACTTCCGCGGAGCACTTCAGGGCGGCCAGTTGGGCCCGGAGCTGGGCGCCGTTGCTGTCATAGATTTCGCCGGGACGCAGCGGCTCGCCGGGCTGGCGGAGCTCCGGCCCGGTGCACACCACGAGAATCCGGGGACGGACCGCCGCTTCCACCCGGTCCACGCCGGAAGCCGCGAGCGTGCCGATGTCCGCGGCGGTGATGACCTTCCGGTGCACAACGGTGGAGCCGGCGGCAAGGTTGGCCGCGCGACGGATCACGTTGTCCCCCGCCTCCGGGGTCCGCACCACGATGAAGCCGTCTTCTTCCCGGACGTACTCCTTTCGGATCACCCGGCCGGCGCCCGGCGGGAGCATGGCCCCGGTCATGATCCGGGCCGTCTCTCCCGGTCTCACTTCCCCGGCCGGTGTGCCGCCGGCGGCAATGGTCTGGGTGATGCGAAGACGGGAAGCCGTCTCTGCGGCCCGGACGGCGAACCCGTCCATGGAGGACTTGTCAAACGGCGGAGAATCGATGAGGGACCGCACCTCGCGCGCAAGGACCCGGCCCAGAGCATCTTCCAGGCGCACCGTCTCCGCCTTCGGATGGACCGGTACGGCCCTCGTGATCTCCAGCGCACGGTCGAGGGCCGTCAGCTCCGC
>DASRZR010000093.1:0-12345 GCA_035686185.1 Spirochaetia bacterium
CGAGCTGGAGGTGGCAAAGGACCGGGCGCTGGAGTCCGACCGGTTGAAATCGCAGTTCCTGGCGCACATGAGCCACGAGCTTCGCACGCCGCTGCACCACATCATCGGCTTCACTGAGCTGGTTCGGGAGGAGGCGGCAGACCGCCTGGATCAGCCCCAGCGCGAGGCGCTGGATGACGTGATGCGGGCCAGCAGCCATCTCCTCTCCCTCATCAACGACGTGCTGGACATGGCCCGGGTCGAGTCGGGAGCCATCGAGCTCACTCGGGAGGAGGTGGATGTCCCCGCGCTCCTGGCTTCCGCCATGGCGGCGGCCCGGGACAGCGCGGAAAAGTCCGGCATCACGCTCCGCCTTGAGGCGGACGCCATCCCGCGCACGGCGTGGGTGGACGCCCGGCGTCTGAGCCAGACGCTCTCCAACCTGCTTTCGAATGCCGTGAAGTTCACGCCGTCCGGCGGGAACGTCCTGCTGAAGGTAGAGCGCGTGGAGCCGGGCACGATTCAGTTCCAGGTCTCGGACACCGGCATCGGGATCAGCGAGGCGGACCTTGACGGCGTGTTCACGCCGTTTGAGAAGGTCCGCAAGGGGGCCACGCGGTATCCCGGCGCGGGCCTGGGTCTCTCCCTGGCCAGGAAGAACGTGGAGCTGCACGGCGGCCGCGTGTGGGTTCACAGCGCCGGCCCCGGCCAGGGTGCCACGTTCTCATTCACCATCCCGCTGGCCGTTTCCTCCGCCGCGCTTCCTGGCGATGACAAAGGCCACGGTGCTGGTCCAGGGCACGTCCCGACCGGCAACCTGTGAATGCAGCGCGCTGCGAAGCTCACCTCGCTCCTGGTCCGAGAGTCCCGCGGCAAGCGCCCGCCCGTAGGAGCTTCCCGGCCCCAGCCACGCGTCCAGGTCCCGGTCCGTGACGCGGCGTGAATCCGTGAACGGCTGAACCTCCACGCTCACGTCGGAGGCGCCCGCGGCGGTGAACGCGTCCGCCAGGTCGCGCTCGTTCCATCCCACCAGCTCATCGGCTGCCCGCGAGTAGGCCTGCTCTTCCGCGGCCGCCAGCGCATCTGCCACGCCGCGCGACAGGCCGGTCATGAGCGCCGACAGGCGCTGCCCGCGTCCCGGCACCACCTGGGCCAGGGACACGGCACCGCCCGCGGCAGTCAGGGCGAGGAGGAATCGCGCCACGGCATGCCGGTCGGAGGCGGTGGCGCGCGTCAGCAGATCCCGACCCACCACGAAGTCCATCCGCACGCCCGGCTCCAGGCCGGTCATGGCGGCGATCGCCTTCTCATCGAGAGTCGATGCGGTGCGGGCCAGCTCCCGGAGGCTGGCGCCGGGACGCAGGATTACCGGCTTCAGCGTCGAGTCCAGGTCCTGCATGCGGTGCTCAAGCACGGCCGCTTCTTCCTCCGTGGACACGATGCCCCACACGCCGCCCTCCGGGGCGCGGCGCAGGGCGTCCCACAGCAGCAGGCCAGTCCGCGCATCCGCGTCCAGCACCGTGCTGTGCCGCTGCACGCCAAGCGGCGCGAATATCCGCTCCCTCACCGCGGCAAGCGTGGCACTGCGGCTGGTGGACAGTCGCTCGATCCAGCGCGCGCTGGAAGTGGCGGCCGGGGAGAACGTGAGCACCTCGTGGGAGGGGGGCTCCAGCGCGGTGGCGATCTGCAGCTCGCGCCGACGCCGCACCTCGGCCCGGATGCCGGCTTCCCGGCCCACGTCGGATGGCTGGTAGAACACCTTGCCCTGGAGGCCGGCCGGCAGGAACTGCTGGGCCACCCAGTGGTCCTTGAACGCGTGAGGGTACAGGTAGCCTTCCCCGTGGCCAAAGCCTTCCGCGTCCCGGCTGGCGTCTCGAAGATGGGTGGGTACTTCGCCGTCGCGCTGTTCGGATTCCAGCAGCGCCAGCGCGTCGAAGAATCCCATGGTGGAGTTGGACTTCGGCGCGGTGGCGAGGTACAGCACCGCGTGCGCAAGGTGAAACCGGCCCTCCGGCATGCCCACCCGGTCAAACGCGGCCGCGGCTGACTCCACGAACGGCAGGGCCTGGGGATCCGCCATCCCAACGTCCTCACTGGCGAGGATCAGCATACGGCGGAAGATGAAGTGCGGGTCCTCTCCGGCCTTCACCATCCGTGCCAGCCAGTACAGCGCCGCATCGGGATCCGAGCCTCGCACGCTCTTGATGAACGCGCTGATGGTATCGAAGTGGTAGTCCCCTTCCTTGTCATAGAGAACGACCTTGCGCTGGATGCTCTCTTCCGCGATCTCCCGCGTGATGACGATGCTCGTCCCCGCCGGCGGCGGGAACTTCTCCGGCGTCGTCTCCACGGCCAGCTCCACGGCGTTCAACAGGCTGCGGGCATCCCCGTGGGAGATCTTCACCAGGTGGTCCAGCGCGTCATCCGCCATCTGCACCCGGTAGCTGCCGTACCCGCGCTCGGCGTCCGCCAGCGCCGCGCGCACCACCTGGCGCAGGTCGTCCTCCGTGAGCGGGGTGAGCTGGAAGATGCGGCTCCTGCTCACGAGCGCCCGGTTGACCTCGAAGTAAGGGTTCTCCGTGGTGGCCCCGACAAGGATCACCGTGCCGTTCTCCACCCACGGCAGGAGCGCGTCCTGCTGCGCCTTGTTCCAGCGGTGCACCTCGTCGATGAACAGCGTGGTGCGCTTGCCGTAGAGGTCGCGGTTGTTCTTTGCCGCCTCGATGGCCTCCCGCAGGTCCTTCACGCCGGTGAGCACCGCGTTCATCGTGATGAAGTGGCTCTTCGTGGTATTGGCGATGACCTGGGCCAGCGTAGTCTTGCCGGTGCCGGGCGGCCCGTAGAAGATCACGGAGGAGAGCTGGTCCGCCTGGATGATGCGGCGCAGCAGCCGTCCCTTACCGACGATGTGCGGCTGGCCGACAAACTCGTCCAGCGTCCGGGGGCGCATGCGGAATGCAAGCGGGGCAGGGGCGCCGGGTGCCGAGGCGAACAGGTCCATGGGAGCGGAGTATAGCGCCTCCGCGGCCTCGCCGAAATCAGTATCCGCCTCCCGGGCACGGCGCTATCTTTGTGTCCAGGAGCTGACATGAGAAGAGCGTTTGGCGGTACCACCCTTGCTGTCCTGTTCAGTGGGCTTCTGCTTGGAAGCGCGCCTGCCGCCGTCTGGGCGCAGGCGTCGGCCAGTCCTGCCGATGATGGCTCCGGCTACCCCGACATCGTCATTCCTTCTCCGGCTCCGGAGTTCGCCCAGAAGGACATCTTCCAGCGGCAGACGATCGACCTGAAGCGCTACCGGGGGAAGGTGGTGGTCCTGAACTTCTGGGCCACGTGGTGTCCGCCCTGCAAGGAAGAGATCCCGGCCCTCAAGGCCATCCAGGCCGGTCACAACAGGGACGTGGTGGTCATCGGCGTTTCCGTGTTCTGCAGCGAATCGTCCACGGAGCTGTTCTACGCGGACTACAAGATCAACTACCCCATGATCTACGGCTCCTGGGACATGATGGGGCAGTACGGGAAAGTGGGTGCCATCCCCACCACGTTCCTGATTGACAGGAACGGCACCATCCAGCAGCGCGTGGTCGGCGCCCGGACGCAGGACCAGTACGAGGCGCTGCTGAAGCCGCTGCTGGCCTCCTAGGGGCCGGGCGGGTCCGCGGCGCGAGCTCACGGAGCGGACCCGAGCGCCCTTTCAATGACCTGGAAGTCGGGCGCCGGGACACGGACCACGCCGAAGCGAAACACCGCGCCGTAGGACTTCTTGCTGCGGATGAAGTCCAGGCGTTCCAGAAGCGGCGCTATCGGCGCGTCCGTCACCGGCTCCCAGCGGACCCGGCGGCGGAACGGCTGAAAATCCGGGGAGCTCGTGTCCTGCCACACCTCACCCGGCTCCACCGTTCCCAGGGCCGTGAACGCCTGGAGCCGGCCGGGTTTCCCGAAGAACTCCCGCGGCGAGTAGACGGCCACACGGTCCCCCGGTTTCATGCGGTCCAGCGCCGCGCGCTTGCCGTGGTTCGCCTGGACAAATCCTCCCCTCACGCCGTTGGCCGCGTGGTCACGGCATGCCACGACGATCCAGCATTGGCGGTCCATCAGCTTTCCGCCGGCGTGAAGACCCGGATGCGGTGGCCGTCCGGATCCAGGGCCACGAAGCCGTAACCGAAGTCCAGGCGCGTCGGCTCCAGCGCCACGGTGACGCCTGCCTGCGCCCACTTCTGCCGGAGCGCTTCCACGCGCGGCCGATCTTCAACGGACAGCGCCAGCTCGGAGGCGCCGGGCATGGCCGCGACGGACGGGGCTACCCCGTCCCGGATCCACAGGCCGAACATCATGCCCGGCTGCCACGCGAACATTACGAACGTCGGGGACTCCTCCACCGGCTGTGTTTCCAGCAGCCGGGAGTAGAACTCCGCGCTCGTCTTCGGGTCTTTGACGTAGAGGATGATGAAATTGGGATGCATTTCTGAAGCCCTCCTGTTGATCTGAAGGTAAGAGGGGGCTGTGACAGTTCCTGTCAGGAGTCAAAGGAAAGGTTCTGAGCCGGGATTCCCTCGCGCTGTCGCCACTCCTGCAGCAGCTCCGCGCGGGGCCGCGGGTACGCGTTGGGAAGCACGGAGGCCTCCTGGACGAGGTCCACCCGGAAGGCGCGGAAGTCCTTCCGCAGCTCGCACCACGCCAGCAGGACGCGAACGTGGTCGAAGAACGAGAGCGCGAACGGCCAGACCACGCGCTCGGACGGCGCACCCGAGACGCTGCGGTAGCTGATGCGCATCCGCCGCTGTTGACGGATGGCACGCCGGAACACCGCCAGGTTCCCGTCCGGAGAGGCGTCTCCCTTTCCCGGGCCGATGAGAAGCGGGGTGTCTTCCATCTCCTGCTTCAAGCGGGGCGGCAGCACGGCAGAGATGCGCGCCAGCGCGCTCCGCGCTGCCCGGGAGAAGCGCGCGTCCGTGCGGCTGGCCACCCAGCGCGCGCCCAGCGCGAGTGACTCCACCTCTTCCTCCGTGAACATCAGCGGAGGCAGGAGGAATCCGGGGCGCAGGAGGTAGCCCATGCCCGCTTCTCCTTCTACCGGGGCTCCCAGGAGCTGCAGGGTGGCGATGTCACGGTAGACGGTCCGAGGCGTGACCTCCAGCTCCCGGGCGAGCTTCGCGGCCGTCACGGGATACTTGTACGTCCTCAGGAGCTGGATCAGGTCGAACAGCCGTTCTGTGCGGGACATGGGAGACCCTCGTGCAAAGGTAGCACGCGCGCCCTCGTCGGGCCACCGGACCCGGCTCCCCGGCGCGCGCCCAGGTGGCCAACGGCGGCATCTCGTGGTATCGTGCGGAAAAAGGAGAAGGTCGTGCGCCTTACCGTCGCCGTCGTGATGTTCGTTTCCGCCGTGCAGGTCTTTGCCCAGGGCTTCCCCTCCTATGATGCCGTCCACAACTCGCCCAGGACGGTCGTGGACTACTTCCTCCTGTGCCCGGCGTTCCGCCTTGATGACAACGGCCAGCTCACGTTCTCCCGGGAAGGCGGAGGCGTGGACCCCGGGGAGTTCGATGACAAGAAGAACATGCTCACCTCCGGGTACAAGGCAGGTGATTTCACGGTCCAGTCCGCGATCGTGGACATTGCCAACGCCTATATCCGGGTGACCGGCGTGCAGGACGACCTCCCGTTCACGCTTACGTTCGTGTTCTTTGACCGCAAGGGCAAAAGCAACCTCCCGGCCTTCAGCTACTACTCGGAGGGCGGAGACGGTGAGACGTACGTCTTCCAGATGTTCGAAATCGATTCGTCCCGCGAGTGGCAGGACGTCACGCAGCGCGTGCTCCCGGACTTCAGCCTGGGAGTCTTCGACAAGTCCCCGGACAAGCCGGACACCTACCCGGAGGTGGACTGGGAATACGTGCTTCCCCGCAAGGGCACTACCGTGCTCGCCATCCCGCACATGACCTACAAGATGGGGGAAACGGGCCGGCCCGCGGACCAGTTCCAGCTCGTGAAGCGGCTTCTGGGGCGCTCCCTGGAGCTGCCGTGGGACCGGAACAACGGCGTGTTCAAGACGGGTGGGGTGGAGTAGGGTTCAGCCGAGCCGGACCACCGTTTCCACGATGCGGAAATCGCGCTCCCGGTGGCTGATGACCAGGAGCGTCTTCCCGCGGAGCCGGTTGCGGACGGATGTCAGGAGCTGTTCCGCAGTCTCGTCATCCAGCCCTTCCGTCGGCTCATCCAGGATGTAGGCGGGCGCCTGTTTGAGGAGCATCCGGGCCGCGGCCAGCCGCCGAGCCTCCCCCGCGGAGAGCTCCTTGCCGTGTTCTCCCACGGTCGTGGCCAGGCCCTGCGGCAACGCATCCACCATCGATGACAGCATGGCGTCTTCCAGCGCGGTGCGAAGCGCCGCGGTCTGCGCCGGCTCGCCGTCCGGCAGCGCCAGCGCCAGGTTCTCTTCAATCGAAGCGTGGAAAAGGAACGGGGACTGCGGCAGCACGGAGAACAGGCGCATGGCGTCGTCGGCCCGCAGGGAGCGGAGCTCCACGGCGCTGGCGGCGCCCGTCAGCTTGATGCTCCCTTCCTCGTAGTCCCAGAACCTCAGCAGCAGGCTCACCAGCGTGCTCTTCCCGACCCCGCTGGGGCCCGAGATGCCAACAGCAGCGCCGGGCGGCACCTCCAGTGAGAAGCCGTCCAGCACCCACGGTGAGTCCGGCGCATAGCGGAACCGAAGACCGCGGACGGAGATGCCGACGGCTTCCCCGCTCGCCGCGGGAGCCGGAGAGGGATGGGACGGTTCGGCAGCCGCCGGCGCGGAATCCACGAGGTCGAACAGCCTCCGGGCCGCCGCCGCGAGCTCCCCGACGCGCTGAAAGACCACGGAGAGGGGCATCACCATCTCGAAGCTGGCGAGCACGAGCATGGCGAGCATGGCAAGCCGCGGTCCCGGCATGCTTCCCGCGGCGGCACCGGGTGCCAGGATCAGCACGACGGCCCAGACCGCAAGGGAGCTTGCGGCGATGAGCCCGGCGTCCCCCACGCCCTGCAGGAGCGCCAGCCGGCCCTCCTGTGTGTCCAGCTCCGCGGACACCCGCTCCGCGTCTTGGGCGCGTTCCTTCACCGCGCCCAGCGCGATCAGCTCCGCCATTCCTCGGGCGTGCTCCACGATGCCGGCTCGAAGCTCGGCGGACAGCGCCACGCGCTGGCGCCCCGGTCGCGCGGCCAGCTTCTGCAGAATGAGCGGCACGAGCGCACCGCCTGCCGCCAGGCCCGCCAGATCGACAAGTGGCAGGCGGGCATCGAACCGGGCCAGGAACGGAAGGACGCCGGCCAGCGCCAGGAGCGCCGCCGCCACGGGGACCACGCCGCGAACGTAGAAGTCATCCAGCGTGTCCACGTCCGCCCGCACGCGGGCCAGCAGGTCCCCCGACCGGTGCTCCTGAAGGCGCGCCGGGGCAAGCGGCTCCAGCCGGCGGAAGAACCAGACACGGAGCGTGGAAAGGATGCGAAGGGTGGTGTCGTGGTTGACCAGGCGCTCCGCGTAGCGGCCGCCGGCCCGTGCCAGCGCGAGCGCGCGCACCGCGGCGGAAGGCGTGTTGTAGTCCAGCGCCGCGCCGGTGACGCCGGCCACCGCCATGGCCGTGATGAACCAGCTGGAGAGAGCCAGCAGGGACATGTTGGCGGCCAGCGCCAGCGTTGAAAGCAGGATGCCCAGCAGGGCCGTCTTCCATGAAGGAAGAAGGAGAGAAAGCAGACGCGCGGCCCACGGCCTCCCCCTCACTCCGTCACCTCCCGGAAAAGCTGGATCACCCGGTCGGTGGGCTCCACCGCGTCCGCCCTGTGGGTCACGATGATCGTGGTACGGCCACGGGCAAGCTCCGTGACGCTCTGCCGGACTCGCGCCGCCGTTTCCGGGTCCAGGTGTGCGGCCGGCTCATCCAGGAGCACGACGCTCGGGCTGCGCAGGAAGAGCCGCGCAAGGGCAATCCGCTGCGCCTGCCCGGTGGAGACCCGCTGGCCGGCCTCCGCCACGGGGGATTCCAGCGGCAGGTCCGGGATACCCGCCAGGTCCATGGCACGGTGAAGCTCTCCTTCGGCAGCGCCGCGGCGCCCCAGGAGGAGGTTGTCCCGGACGGTGCCGGCAAAGATCGTGGGCCTCTGCGGAAGCCAGGCCACGCTCGCGCGCCAGGCGTCCAGGTCGAAGTCCGAAAGCGGCGCCTCGTCCACCAGCACGTGCCCGGCCCCGGGAGCGGCAAAGCCCAACAGCAGGGCAAGCACGGTGGACTTGCCCGCGCCGCTGGGCCCGGTCAGGGCCACGCGCTCGCCGGGCCGGACGTCCAGACTGACGCGAGAGAGCACGGGCGCGGCGCCGTAGGAGAACGAGACCTCCCGGAGCCTGAGGGACGGCGCCCCCGCAACGCGACGGGACGCGCCGCGCCCCGGGCCGGACGGGCGGCTGCCGTCATCGCCAAGGAAGGCCTGGATCTGCTCGGCGGCGCTCATCGCCTCCATGCGGGAGTGGTAGAACGTGCCCAGGGCCCGCAGCGTGAGAAAGTATTCGGGCGCGGCCAGCAGGATGAACCACGCGGAGCCGAACGCCAGCGTGCCGTGCAGCAGCCGGAAGCCGGCAATGACCGCCACCACGGCGATGCTCACCGCGGAGATCAGCTCCAGCATGAAGCTCGTGAGGAACGCAATGCGCAGGACCGACATCGTGAGCAGCCGGTGCTCGTGGGAGGCGCGCTCGATCTCCGCGGCCTCGCGGCGCGCCGCGCCGAACATCCGCACCGTGGACAGCCCCTGGAGGACGTCCAGGAACCGGCCGCTCATCAGCGCGAGCCGTCCCCAGAGCTTCTGGTTGCGTTCGTGCGCCTGGTCCCCGATCACGATCATGCTGATGGGAAGGAACACCGCCGTGAGCACCAGCACCAGGCCCGAGATCCAGTCCAGCGGGAAGATCACCGCCAGGATGGTGAACGGGAGCAGCGTCGCGATGGCGCGCTGGGGAAGATACCGGGAGAAGTAGCCGTCCAGCGCCTCCACGGCGTCCACCGCGGCGTGGGAAATCTCCCCTGCCTTCATGCCGGCAAGCGCCACCGGGCCCAGGGTCTGCAGCCGCCAGATGCTGCGCCGGCGCAGCTCCCGCTTCACAACCGAGGCGCAGGAGAACGCAGACCGCCGGGCGGCCACCGTGAAGCCGGCGCGCGCGGCGATAACGGCCATCCCGGCCAGCACGAGCGGCATGATCTGGGAAAGGCCCGCGCCGTGAAAGATGACGGCGTCCACTGCGCGGGCCAGGAGCCCGGTCTGCGCCACCATCAGGATGCCGGCGAGCTCTCCGAACGCAACCGTGGCTGCCAGCCGCCGCCGCGCCGGGACCGCCTGCTCCCGGAGCCATCCCGATGAGCCCTCCATGGCGCCCCAATCTACACGATGCGGAACAGGCGTTGAAGGGTGGAACCAGTCATGGTACTTTAGGCCCATGAGCATCGCCGTGCTTTCCCGGATCCAGTTTGCCACGGTTGCGCTGTTCCACTTCCTGTTCGTACCGCTGACGCTGGGTCTCACCGTGCTGGTGGCGTTCATCGAGACGCGGTACGCCCGCACCGGGGACGAAACCTACCTGAAGATGGCCCGCTACTGGAGCCGACTGCTCCTGGTGAACTTCGCGGTCGGCGTGGTGACGGGCATCACGCTGGAGTTCCAGTTCGGGATGAACTGGGCGGAGTACGCCAAGTTCGTGGGTGACATCTTCGGAGCGCCGCTGGCCATCGAGGCCACCGTGGCGTTCTTCGTGGAGTCCACGTTCATTGGCGTATGGATGTTCACCTGGAAACGCGTCTCGCGCGGCGTGCACGCGGGGATCATGTGGACGGTGGCCGCGGCCAGCAACCTGTCCGCGGTGTGGATCCTCCTGGCCAACGGCTGGATGCAGCGCCCCCGCGGCTACGAGATGGAAGGCGGACGGGCGGTGCTCACGTCCTTCGGTGCCCTGCTCTCCAGCGCCTACTCCTGGGCCAAGATCTTCCACGTGCTGGCCGCCGCCTACACGCTGGCCGCGTTCTTCATCATGGGGATCTCCGCCATCCAGCTCCTGAAGGGAAAGAACCACGAGGCCTTCCTCCGATCGTTCCGGATGGCCGCCACGTTCGGGATCGTGACTTCCATCTGCATCATCTTTGCCGGGGACCTCTCCGGCGTGCAGGTGGCGAAGTACCAGCCCAGCAAGCTGGCCGCCATGGAGTCGCAGTGGCAGACGGAGAAGGCGGCTCCGTTCTACCTCATCCAGATCCCGCGGCCGAACCGGGAGGACAACATCCAGGCGGTGGGAATCCCCCGGGGCCTGAGCCTCCTCGCCTACCACGATCCGAACGCGGAGGTGAAGGGACTGAAGGAGTTCCCGCCGGCGGACCGCCCGCCCGTGCTCGTCGTGTTCTCCGCGTTCCGCCTGATGGTGGGACTGGGCTTCCTGTTCATCCTGCTGGCGTTCCTGTCCCTGCTGGTTTCGTGGCGCAACAAGCTGCCCGGAAACCGGTGGCTGCTGTGGATCATGTCCGTGGCCATGATCCTTCCCTACCTCGCCTGCGAGCTGGGATGGGTCGTGGCGGAGATCGGCCGGCAGCCCTGGATCGTGTACGGCCTGCTTCGGACGGAGGACGCGGTGTCCCGAAACCTCACCCCGGGAGACATCCTGGGTTCCCTCATCGCGTTCATCGTGATCTACGGAACGCTGGCGGTCATCGACGTGTGGCTGTTGCGCAAGTACGCCAACCAGCTCGATGACCTGTCACCCGCGGGCGCGGCACCGGCCCGGAAAGCCCGCTAGAGGGGAGGCGATCATGGCTCTTCAGGTTCTGTGGTTCATCCTGTGGGGGCTCCTCTGGGCCGTGTACTTCGTCGTGGACGGCTTCGATTTCGGCACCGGAATGCTCCGGCCGTTCCTGGCAAAGACGGAGACGGAACGGAAGATCAGCCTGGAGTCCATCGGCCCGGTGTGGAACGGAAACGAGGTGTGGCTCATCACGGCGGGAGGCGCCACGTTCGCCGCCTTCCCGCGGACCTACGCCTACATGTTCAGCTTCCTGTACCTTCCGATGCTGTTGATCCTCTTCTCCCTCATCCTGCGCGGCGTCTCCATCGAGTTCCGCAACAAGGATGACGGGGCCCGGTGGCGCACGGCCTGGGACCGGCTGCTCGCGCTCACCAGCTTCACCGCGCCGCTCGTGCTCGGGCTGGGGTTCGGCAACATCTTCCAGGGGCTCGCCTTCGATTCCACCGGCTACCACGGCGGATTCTGGCCGCTGTTCAACATCTACGGGCTGCTCACGGCAGTGCTGTTCGTGGTGCTGTTCCTCCAGCACGGCGCGCTGTGGATGGGCTGGAAGACGGAGGGCGAAGTGGCCGCCCGGGCCGACAAGACGGCCTCCGTCCTGTGGTTCGTGGTGCTGGTGGTTGCGGCCGTGTTCCTTGTGCTGACCGGCGTGTTCACGAAGCTGTACGGCAACTACCTGGCTCACCCGGGACTGTTCGTCGTCCCGCTCCTGGCGGTGATCGCCCTGGTGCTCGTGAAGGTGCTGCATGCCGGGAGCAAGCCGCTGGCGGCCTTCCTGGCCTCCGCCGGCACAATCCTGCTGGTGGTGGCCACCGGACTGGTGGGCCTGTTCCCGAACCTGATCCCGTCCGCCACCGACCCGGCGTCCAGCCTCACGATCATGAACTCCTCCTCCAGCCAGTACACGCTGAGACTGATGGCCATCGTGGCGCTGATCTTCGTGCCCATCGTGGTTGTCTACCAGCTCCTTGTGTACCGCTTCTTCCGCGCGCGGACCACCGCCGCCGATGTGGAAGAGGGCGGAGGATACTGAGGGGCCGCCCCGCGCGCTTCACGGCGGCGGGGCCCCGTTTGGCCGGCGTCCGCCCCCCGGTCTACGCGTGGTAGAAGCGGTAGCGCCTGCGGTACTCCGTGGGTGAGACGCCGGTGACACGCTTGAACACGGCGCGGAAGCTTCCCACGTCGTCGTAGCCGATCCGGCTGGCCACGCTGTCCACTGGCTCCGTGCCGGATTCCAGCACATGCTTGGCGGACTCGATGCGCACGCGCTGGATGTACTCGATGGGCGTGTTGCCCGTGGCCGCCTTGAACCGGCGGATGAAGTTGCGCGTGCTCATGTTCACCCGCAAGGCGAGGTCTGCCACGGACATCTCCCGGGAGCCCTTGTGCTCGATCATTTCCTGGGCCTCCAGGATCGACCGGTCCTCGTGGTTCTTCTGCGTGTGGAAGATCGCGTAGGCGGTCTGGGGCCCCTTGTTGATGTCGATCAGGAAGATCTTGGCCACCAGGCGGGCGGCCTCCGGCCCTCGGTACTTCTCCACCAGGTAGGCGGTCAGCGT
>DASRZR010000094.1:0-2098 GCA_035686185.1 Spirochaetia bacterium
GTGGTCGCTTGCCAGGTACAACAGCGCGCCCGGCACGAGGGCCGAGAAGCTGGTGAGGGAGGCCAGGGCGGCCTCCGCGTGGGCACGGTTGGAGACCGTGAGACGCTGTCCCTGGAACTTCACCCAGAGCCAGGTGGTGGGAGAGGTGGCCAGCGTCCGCGTGGTATCCGCCTGGCGCTGCACCGCGGCGTCCAATTGACGTTCGACGGCCACCGTGGCTCCCGCGAGCTGCCGCGAGAGCCCGGCGTGCGCATCCGCCTGGAACCAGCGCCAGGCGCCGAGCCAGAACGCCAGCCCGGCAAGCGGCAGGACGACGAGGGCGGGGACCAGCAGGGGCAGGGGCCCGGTCCCGGGGCGATGCGCGCGTGCGCCTTCCATGCCGCAGAGTATAGGAGCGGCCATTGCGCGCCGTCAAGCAAGAGAGTACAGTGCGCTTCGGGAAGGTCGAAGGAATGCCGGAGCCGGTTTTCGTTGCGCTGCTGCTTGCGGACCGCGTGATCACCGAGGAAAACCAGAAGAAGGGCATCATCGGGACGTTCACGCAGTTCACCGTGCGCCAGGTCCCGGCCGGCCTGCCCCCGTGGTTCGTTTATGCCGCGGTCACCAACCTCGCCGGCGAACACCCGTTCTCTTTGAACCTCGTGGTGGATCGCACCCAGCAGGTCATCTTCTCCGCCGGCGGAAACCTGCGCGTGGATGAGCCCCGGCGCGTCGTTGAGCTGGTCATCCCGGTGCCTGGCGTGGTGTTCCCGGAAGCCGGCACGTACAACGTCACCTTCCACGTGGACGGGGAGCAGATCGGCACGCGCATCCTGGACGTGGTGCTGGCAGAGGCCGCCCAGCCGTCATCGCCCCCGGGCTGAGCGGGTCTGGCTGGCCGACGGCTGGCTGACCGATCGCTGGTGGGCGGCGGCCGCCCGACCGCTGGTGGGCCGCGACCGCCCGACCGCGGGCCGTTACGGGATCAGGACCCCGAGGCGGTACCTGAGCTGCTCCCGCGATCGAACGTCGAGCTTGTCGAACACGCTGGCAAGGTGATTCTCCACCGTGCGCGGGCTGAGGAAGAGCCGAGCGGCGATCTCCGCCGTGTTGAGCCGGGAGGCCACCAGGGCGCAGATCTCCGCCTCGCGCCGCGTGAGGACGTCAAAGCGCTGCGCGATTTCGGGACCCCGCAGGCCCGGGCCGGCAACCGGCCCCTTGTCGAAGCTCGAGAAGAGGTGGTTCAGGTAGTCGTCAATGAACCCCAGTGTCTCCGCATCCGTCTCCGTGAACTTCGGTCCCAGGCGCGAACGGATCACTGCCATCCAGGTCGCGCGCCCCGCCGCGGCGCTCCGGCAGGCGCGGTAGTGCCCGTAGGGCAGAGCGAAGTCCCTGACGAACTCCCCGTCCAGGCGGTACCAGTCGATGAGCCGCTGCGGCGTGCGAGGCCTGACCTTGCGGTAGTAGGCGTTGTAGGCGCTCGTACACGCGTCATCGTGCCCGATTCCCGCCAGGTTGAAGTTGTCCGACGTGCGGAAGATCCCGGTAGTCTCGTCGAAAGGGATGACCGCGTGCATTCCCACCACTGCCGCGCGCATGCATTCCTCAAGGGTCCGGCAGGTGCTGACGCACAGCAGGTAGTCCCGGAGTTTCGGCCAGGGGATTCTCTCGGTCCCGCTCATTGCCTCCTCCTGCGCCGGGATCGACGTGCGAGGAAACGGCCGTGGTGACTGACGTTCAGCTTCCCCTAGAGTCCCTCCACGAACGGCATCCGTCAAGCCGTAAAGTGAGTACGCACTACTCATCCGAGGCTGGGCCTTGCGGCGCAGTATTGCGGCACGCGGGCGATCAGCCGTGAGCCACGCCCGCGGATGGAGGAAACCCATGAAAGTTCGAGCCTTGTTCCTGGTCATCGCCGTGGCGGCGCTGGTTGCGTGCGGCGTCGGCACCTATCATGCCCGGGCGGGAGAAGAGATCTACGGCACCTGGGCGAGCGAGCACGCAGCCCAGCAGAGAATGGTCATCGCGGCTGGGGAGCTCAAGACATTCGCGCTTGCGGACGACACGCAGCCGTTCAACGCGTGCACGCAGGTGATCACGGCCCGCTGGACCGACCCGC
>DASRZR010000095.1:0-6046 GCA_035686185.1 Spirochaetia bacterium
TACCGGTTCAACGCCGAGGCGCTGCACGCATGAAGCTGCGCACGCAGTTCGTCATCCTGGTCGGAGGGATCACCGCCGTCCCGTTTCTCGTCACGGCGCTCACGCTGGTGGCGCAGATCTCCCTCGCGCGCCTGCGGGAGCCCCTTCCGAACTACGAGGAGATGCGGGTGTGGATGGCGCGGCACATTCCGCGCGTGATCCGCAACCGGGACACCGACGCGCTCCTGGACGACCGTCCCGCGGGCCTGGACGTGGTGATCCTGGACCAGAACGAGGTGGTCACCGCCTCCACCATCCCGGATCTCGCCCGGGGGACGTCGGCGGCGGGGGCCGCCCTGTGGGCGTACATCAGCGCGAACGCGGACCGCTACCATTTCCAGATCGACAGCACCGAGCCGCGGGACGGCGGCGCCTCCCTGGTGATCATCAAGCTGCCCCGGATGCGGCCGGACCTTGCCCGGTTCCGGACGCTCACGATCGAGGTCGTGACGTACAGCGCCATCGCCCTGGTCGTGTTCTCCTCCCTCATGAGCTTCTTCATCCTGCGCTCGCTCAACAGCTCCATCCGCTCCCTGGAGGGCGCCACCCGGCGGATCGCCGGCGGGGACCTGGACTTCGACCTCTCGGTGAAGGGCAACGACAGTATCGCCTCTCTCACCCGCAGCTTCGAAAGCATGCGCCAGGCGCTGAAGGAGGAGTACGCCCGACGGGCGCGGTTCATCATGGGCGTGTCCCACGACCTGCGCACGCCGCTCACGCTCATCCAGGGCTACGTGGAGGCGATCTCGGACGGCCTCGCCTCGGAACCGGACGCCCAGCGCAAGTACCTGTCCATCATCCTGGACAAGACGCGCAACCTGGAGGGCATGGTGGGGGAGCTCATCGAGTTCGTTCGCATGGAGACGGGAGAGTGGCGGATGACGCACCAGGAGGTGCGGGCCCGGGCGCTGCTCACCGACCTGGCGCGCCGCTTTGCGGAGGATGCGCTCATCCTGAAGCGGGATTTCGGCTGGTCCGTGGACCTGTCGGAGGAGGCCACGGTTCGCATGGATGCCGGCCTCTTCACGCGCGCCCTGGAGAACCTGGTGGGCAACGCCATCCGCTACACGGCCCCGGACGGCAGGATCGGGCTGGAGGCGCGCGCCGTCGGCGGCGAGATCCAGCTCTCCATCCGGGACACCGGCATCGGGATCCCGGAGGAGGATCTGACGCGCATCTTCGATCCGTTCTACCGCGGCACGAACTCCCGGCGCGAGCAGGGCTTCGGCCTCGGTCTCACTACCGTGAAGTCGATCATCGAGAGCCACGGCTGGAGCATCTCCGTTTCTTCGCGTGTCGGGGAAGGGACCGTCTTCACGATCCGCATGCCGCTCTCCGAAAGGATGACGGCGTGACGCACCGCGAAGCGGCGGCCCTCGTGAAGGCGCGCGGCTCGTTCACCTTTGCCCGGGCCGGGGGACCCGGCGGGCAGAACGTGAACAAGGTTTCCAGCAAGGTAGTGGCGCGGCTCCCCTTGGAGGCCCTGGAGGGGCTGGACGGCGCGCGCCGCGCGCTGGTGGAATCCCGGCTGGCCAGCCGTATCAGCGCGGACCGCTGCATCGTGCTCTCCGTCCAGGACACCCGCGAGCAGTCGCGCAACCGGGAGATCGCCGTCGAACGCCTGGCGGACCTGATTGCCCGGGCCGCGGTGCTGCCGAAGCGCCGGGGCAAGACCCGCCCTACCCGCGCGTCCCGGGAGGCCCGGCTGCGGTCCAAGAGGGTCCAATCGGAAAGGAAACGCCTTCGCCGTTCCGAGGTTGATGACTAGGACGCTCCTGCTGGAATGAGGACCGAAAACGTCCTCGTTCTGCCGTATCTTCCTCACATGGAAATCCAGCGACAGACGAATCTCGATGTTGTCCCGGCCGGCCTTCGCCCGGGGATCCGCTTGAGCCACGCCGTGGCCCTGTACGTGAGCTCTGTCCTCGGGTCCGGAGTGCTCGTGCTGCCGGGGCTGGCGGCGCAGATCGCCGGCCCGGCATCCCTTGTCGCCTGGATCCTCCTGGGGATCGCCAGTGTGCCGTTTGCCTTCACGTTCGCCTCTCTGTCCATTCGCAAGCCCGAGTCCGGCGGCGTGTACGCGTTTGCCCGGGAAGCCTTCGGCAGACCGGCCGCCGGCGCCGTGGGGTGGCTGTTCGCACTGTGGCATGTCACCGGCGCCCCGGCGGTCACCCTGATCGCCGCCTCGTATCTCTCGTTCGCCTTTCCCCTGGACCGGTGGACCGTGGACCTGGTGGCCTTCGCGGTCATCCTCGTGCCGTACCTGATCAACATGCGAGGCATTGTGATGAGCGCGAGGATCCAGCTCGCCGTGGTAGGCGCCATCTTCGTTCTTCTCGCGGCCGCGGTCATCGTCTCTGCCGGCGCGGTCCGGGCCTCCGAGCTTTCGCCATTCGCGCCGAAAGGCTGGCTGCCGGTGGGAACGGCCGCGGCGCTCATCTTCTGGTCGTTCCTGGGCTACGAGAACGTCTCCAACGTGGCCGAGGAGTTCCGTGATCCACGCCGCGACCTGCGGCGCAGCGTGCTCATCAGTGTGTTCGTGATCGGCGTCCTGTACCTGCTGGTTGCCGTTGTCACGGTGGGAACGGGTGCCTGGCGGGCGGGTGGCAGCGTCGCCCCGTTCGCCTCCATCTTCTCGCGCGTCTTCGGTCCCTCCGGCGCGGCTGCCACCGCGGTGCTGGCGTTGGGAATCATCTTCGGGACCGTGAATGCGTACACCACGGGGCTCTCCCGTGTCGTGCTCGCCGTGGCGCGGGATGGGCTTCTTCCCCGCGCCTTCACGCGGGTCAGCCCCCGGACGGGTGCGCCAACGGGAAGCCTCACGCTTCTCACCGGGATGTCCCTGGCCATGCTGCTGGCGTTTGCCATCCTGAACGTGGACCTGAAGACCGCCCTCCTGGTCCCGGGCGGGGCGGCCATCCTCGTGTACGTGATCGGGTCCGCGTCCGGCATCCGGCTGCTGAGCGGAGGAAGGCGGCTCATGGCGTGGATATCGCTCGTGCTGTCTCTCGCCGTTCTTCCGTTCGTCGGACGGGAGGCGCTCGCCGGGCTTGTCACGGCCGGCGTGGCATTCCTTGCCGCGCGGCGCCCGCGGTCCCGAGGCGGCGAGCCACCTGCCGCGGACAGCCCGGCTGCCCGCCTGGACCACCGGCCCTAGCACGGCCCTGCCGGGCCGCTATAATGCCGCCCCGGAGGAACCGGGGTGGAGCAGTCCGGCTACCGCTATCTGAGCGTCGTTACCGCGGTCTTTGTCACGTGCCTGATCACGTCCAACATCATCGCGGTGAAGATCATCGACGTGGCCGGGGTCGTTGTCCCGGCCGCCGTGGTGATCTTCCCGCTCAGCTACCTGTTCGGGGACGTCCTCACCGAGGTATACGGCTACGCGAAGTCCCGGCAGGTGATCTGGATCGGTTTCGCCTGCAACGCGCTGGCGGTGCTCGCCATCTGGATTGGCGGCCGGCTGCCGTCCGCGGTCTTCTGGGACGGGCAGACGGCGTACGTGCGGATACTCGGTTCCACCCCGCGGCTGCTGCTCGCCTCCTTCGGCGCGTACCTGGTGGGGGAGTTCCTGAACTCGTTCGTGCTGGCCCGCCTCAAGGTCGCCACCGGCGGCCGGTGGCTGTGGACGCGCACCATCGGGAGCACGCTCGTCGGCCAGGGCGCTGACTCGCTCATCTTCATCGTCATTGCATTCGTCGGCACGGTTCCTGCCGCGGACCTCGGCCGGGTGGTGCTGGCCCAGTGGCTGGTGAAGTCCGGCTACGAGACGGCCGCCACGCCTCTCACCTACGCGGTGGTGCGCTTCCTGAAGCGCACGGAGCGCGAGGACCACTACGATCGACAGACGAACTTCAGCCCCTTCCGGCTGAAAGGGTGACAGGGGGAAACGACATGGCAGACCACGCGCAGGCTGACGGCCTTACCATACTGAAGAAGAAGAAGGCGGCGCCTTCCCGGAAGCTGGAGGCATTTCCCAACCGCAGCCCGGACCGGCGCTACACGGTGACGCTCGTGTGCCCCGAGTTCACGTGCGTGTGCCCGCTCACCGGACAGCCGGACTTCGGCACCATCACGATCCAGTACGTGCCGGACCAGCGCATCCTGGAATCGAAGTCCCTGAAGCTCTACCTGTGGTCCTATCGCCAGGAGGGGACCTTCCACGAGCACGTGACCAACCGCATCCTGGATGACGTGGTGAAGGCGCTGGACCCCTGGTACTGCAAGGTCACCGGCGCGTTCCACGCGCGCGGCGGGATCTCCATCAACGTGGAAGCCGTCCACGAGCGTGCGGCCGCCGCCGCGGCCCCGGCGCCACGGGGCCGGGGAACGGGGCGCAGCGGCTCCCGTTGACAGCGGGCCGGCGGCTCGCTACATTTGATCGCGGCGAAGGGGAGCTCGGTAGCGACCGGGCTGAGATGGCGGCTGTTAGCCGCGAACCCGTTGAACCTGATCTGGATAATGCCAGCGCAGGGACGGCACCTCGGTCACGTGAAAACCGCCCCCCCGGAGGCGGTTTCTTTTTGAAGAGAGTGCTGCCGCGGTTCAAGACGCCCCCGGAATGGGGTATCGAGCCGGTTCCCGCCGAACATCGCATTCTCGGTTTCAGAGACTACCTCGTGCTCTGGGGCGACCTCGGCATCGGGCTGCTGGTCATGCTCGCCGGCACGTTCCTCGTCCCCGGGCTTGGCCTGCGGCAGGCCCTGCTTGCCATCCTGGCCGGAGGCGCCGGCGGGTGCCTGCTGCTCGCGCTGGTCGGTGCGGTGGGCAGCGGCACCGGGGCGCCCACCATGGTGCTGCTGCGGCCGGTGCTCGGCGTGCGCGGGAGCTATGCCCCCACGGTGCTCAACGTGGCGCAGCTCATCGGCTGGACGATCTTCGAGTTCGTGGTCATGGGCGTGGCGGCGTCCACCATCGCCCGCGTGCTGTTCGGCACCGGAAGCTACGCGGCGTGGGCCGTCGTATTCGCGGTCATCGTCGTGCTCCTTGGCGCGGGCGGGCCCGTGGGCGTGGTCCGGCAGTGGCTGGAGAAGTTCGCGGTGTGGGTGGCGCTGGCCACCGGCGTATGGCTCACGGTGCTGGTGCTCACGCGCTTCGACCTGCGGGCGCTGCTCGCGCAGCCGGGGGATGGGTCGCTCACCTTCGGCGCCGGCGCGGACCTCGCCATCGCGCTTCCCATCTCCTGGCTGCCGCTGGTGGCGGACTACAACCGCTTCTCCCGGTCCACCCGGCAGGGATTTCTGGGAACGATGATCGGGTTCTTCATCACGAACACCTGGTTCCTCTGCCTCGGGGCCCTGCTGTTTCTCGGTTCCCGGGTCGCCCAGGAGCCGAGGGACTTTGCCTCCGCCATTGCCCTCACGGCGGGGTGGGTGGCCCTGCTGATCCTGCTCGCCGACGAGACTCACAACGCGTGGGCGGACCTGTACTCCGCCGCCGTGTCGCTTCAGAACCTGTTCCCGCGCGCCCGGCAGCGCTGGCTCATCCCCTGCCTCGGGGCCGCGTGCCTGCTGGTGGCGCTGTTCCTGGACATCACGCGCTACCAGAACTTCCTTTTCGTGATCGGCTCCCTTTTCGTGCCGCTGTTCGGAATCCTGGCAGCGGATTACTTCGTGCTGCACCGGCGCGCGTGGAGCGTGCCGGAGTTCTACCGCACGGGCGGCGCCTACTGGTTCGCGGGAGGGGTCAACCCGGTCGGCGTCACCGTGTGGGTCCTGGGCGTGGCTGCCTACCACCTGGCCAACCCCTCCACGCTGGGGGCCGTCTGGCCGGCATGGCAGGCAATCGTTCCGTCTGCGCTGGGAATTGCCGGCGGCTCGCTGCCCGGGTTCCTGGTGGCGTTCCTGCTCACGCTGGCGGCCGGGCCCCTCCACAACCGCAAGAGACTCTCCTCGGGAGGAACATGATGGCTTCAACGGAATCCCTTCGATACGGCGAGATCGCCGCCGAGCTGCTGGACCGGATCCGCTGGCGGCATCCCCTGATCCACCACATCACCAACTGGGTG
>DASRZR010000096.1:0-37924 GCA_035686185.1 Spirochaetia bacterium
CACCGCCATGCCCAGGCCCTGCCCCTTGCCGCCCCCCGGGCCAGGCTGGTACGGCTCGAACAGCCGCTCCGTCATTTCGTCGGTGAGGGGCGTCCCGTTGTCCGCTACCGCGAGACGGAGCCGGGAACCGCCCGGCTCCACGCCGAGGTGCAGGGAGATGGTCCCGCCGGTCGGCAGGGAGTCCCGGGAGCGCGCGCACAGGGCGTCCAGCATGCGTACGACCTGCTCCTCGTCTGCCGTGATCGGTGGCAGGTCCGTCCCCACCGAGGCGTGGAGCTCCACTCCGGGCGGACAGGAGGCCTCGAGGAACGGGAGGCGGCGACGCACGACGTCCGCAAGGTCCAGGAGCCTCGGGGTGAACGCCCCCCGCCCTCCCAGCACCAGGAGGTCCTTCACGAGGGACGCCGCGCGCGAGGTGGCGGCCCTCATCTCTCCCAGGAGGCTCTGCATGCCGGGCGCGGACTCCGCCTCTTCGACGGCCATCTCCGCGTATCCCTGCAGCACGAGCAGGATGTTGTTGAGGTCATGCGCCACGCCGCCGGCCAGGCGCACCGCGATGTCGGGCTCATCCGTCGCGGGGGTCGCGGCTGTCGAGGAGAAGATCCTCAGATCACTGCCGGCCATCTCAGGCCTTCTTTCCCGGCGGCAGGCCCGGCAGCCGGGGCCGCAGCTTTGCCCACCGGGCCAGCACCTGCTCGTTCAGCGCGGCAACGGGAACGCTGCCGCCCGGCGCCTGCCGGCAGGCGCCGGCAAGGGCGGAGAAGCAGCGCACGATCTCCACGTACACGTCCCGGTCCAGCGTGATGCGCGCGGAACCTCCGCCGCTCTCCGCGGCGGCGGCCCCCGCGGTGGCCGCGCCGGGGGCCGGGCCGGCCTTCAGCGGGTCCAGCTCCGCGGGAAGGTCGAGCACGATCTCGTACGGCTCGAAGACCTTGATCGGCTCCGAGATGTTCTTCACCGTGATCCGCCCGATCTCCCGGACGTGCACGTAGTCCTTGATCGCCGCCTCGATGCGGTCCGAGATGAGCACGGACCCCGGTTTCGCCGACGTCTCCAGGCGGGAGGCGATGTTCACCGCGTTGCCCAGCACGTCGCCGCTTCCCTTGCGCACCACGGCGCCGCTGTGGATGCCGATGCGGATCACGACCTTGTTGTTCTCGTCGCGGAACTTGTTGAAGCGCGCCAGGCGCTTCTGCAGGCGGATGGCGGCCAGCACCGCCGACAAGGGCTTCTGGAAGACGATCATGTGACCGTCCCCCATCCGCTTCACGAGCTCCCCGTGGTGGGCCTCCACGTGGGCCAGCAGGATCTTCTCGTATTCCTGCAGCAGCGCGTTGAGCTGCATCGGGGAGAGCACCTGCGCCTTCTTGGAGTAGCCCTGGATGTCCGAGAAGAACATGACGAGCTCTTCCATGTTCTCCCGTTCGAACTGGAAGGCCTGCCGCTCGGTGCGCACCTCCACGGCCTGCACGCCGTCGATCAGGTCCTCCTCTTCTTCCTCGCCCCGGCCGCTGTCCCCGCGGGCCTCCAGGGCCATCTGCAGGACGCGCTCGCGGCTGGACGGATCCTCCACGTGCAGAAGCAGCTCCCGCAGCGCGTATTGCAGGTCCGCGCCGTCGCGTCGGAACAGCGGCGCCAGTCCCGACAGGAGCGGCTCC
The DNA here is from genome assembly GCA_035686185.1 of Spirochaetia bacterium. Lineage (GTDB taxonomy): Bacteria > Spirochaetota > Spirochaetia > SZUA-6 > Fen-1364 > Fen-1364. The sequence goes on from DASRZR010000096.1 coordinate 1,659, forward strand.
CGCAGGGCGCCCGGCAGCCGGCGCAGGATATCGGCGGCCGTATCATCGGCGCCGGAAAGGAAGTCGCGCAGGACCTCCGCCGCGTAGTCATCCCCCATCTTCCACAGCATGAGGGCGGCGGATACCCGGCTGGCCAGGTGCTCCCCCCGCAGGATGCGGTAGAGGAACTCCACCGTCCCATCCCGGTTGGAAATCAGTCCGTTGACGATGCGGCGGTCCAGCACGGCGAGCGCGGAAGACCGCCGCGCCTCGTCGCGATGCAACGCGTGTTCCTTGAGGCTCTCCATGATGTCCACGGAGACCTTGTCCCCGAGGTAGGCGGTGAGCACGTCACGGACCTCGCGGGAGCAGTCCATGGAGAACCGGGTGAGCAGCGCCTTGGCCAGGTCCCCGCTTGCCGACGGCGGCCCCGCGGAAATCGCCTCCAGCGCGTTCATCGTGACGTAGGGGTCGTCCTGGGACGCCAGGAGCCGGGTGGCGGACGGCTCCAGCAGGGACAGGTTCAGCTCCCTCAGGAGCTGGAGCGCGGCAATCGCCAGCACCTTGCTCGCCAGCGGGAGCGTCAGGCATTCCTTGCAGGCGGTTTCCGCGCCAGGGATGTCCACCTTCGCGAGCGCCGCCAGAGCCGCCTCCGCCAGTCGGAACAGCTTTTCCTGGCGCGCCCACGTGAAGATCTCGTGAAGGAGCGCGGCTTCCCCGGCCGGTCCTCCCGGGGCCAGGAACACGGTGGCCAGCCGGATGACACGGCCGAGCTGCCACAGGACGCGCGCCTTGCCGGTCCGGGCAAGGGCCAGCTCGCGGGCCACCAGGGCGATCCCGGTCCTCTTGGGGTTCTTGATGAGGTCCACGAGCGCGGAATACCCGTCGAAGTGGCGCACCTCCACGCGCACGGCGGTGGCCTTCAGCATCTTCATCAGGCCTTCCGGGGTTTCCGTGCTCGTGCCCTTGAGGTAGCGCAGGAGCGCGGCCTTCAGCTCCTCGTCCACGTAGTATTCCAGGTATTCCTTGGAGCGCATGATGAGCCAGCCCAGCTCGTGCGCGTCACTGCTCACCTTGCGCCCGGAGGCGGAAAGCTGCTTGAACAGCTCGCCGACCCGGGACATGACCGTGACGCGCGTGCCGGGCTGGATGCCCGCCCTCCCGTCCGGGAGCTTCGCCATGCGGGAAATGGCCGCCTGCGCCTCGTCCTCCAGGGCGGGGTTGCCCTCCACCGCCATCGCCATCTGCGACACGATGTCGGAGAACCATGCCGCCTGATGCGGCTCGGTGCCCAGCGCCGCGTAGGCGGCACGGCGCACCTCGGAGTTCGGGTCCGCCAGCGCTGCGCGCATGATGGACGCGGACTCCGTGAGCGACTGAGTGGCCGCCAGCGTGACGAGCGTGGCGCGGTTGCGCGAGGGAAGCCGCGGGTACAGCGGCGCGCAGTGGGCCACCGTGCGCGGAAGGAGGGCGGGGTTCTCGGCGGCGCTGGCGATGATCTGGTCCAGCACCTCTTCCCGCGCATCGGTCAGCAGCTCCTCCAGCGCGATCTCTCCCCCCACCTTCAACAGCAGGCCGGCCGCATGCGCCCGCCCGCCGGCAGAGCCCAGCGGGGTGCGGGCCGCGTGGCGGATGAGCGCGACGACGTCCTTGTCCCCGGGAGCGGCAGCCGCCAGCGCGCCCAGGATCTCGCGGCGGATCTTCTCCGTGTGCGTGGTCTTCGAGAAATCCCGGAGCAGCCGGGGGACGTCCGGGTGATGGATGCCCCCCAGCGCGCGCAGGGAGGCGGCCTGGACGTCCTCCTGGGCGCCGGCCAGGAGCCGGGCAACGTACGGGAAGCTTCGCGGGTCCCCGAGCCGGCCTACCGCCTCCAGGGCGGAGAGGGCCACCTCCGGGCGGGAATCGAACAGGTCCCCGTGCAGCAGCCCGAGGCTCTTCTTCTGGGCGTCGAACGCCTCGAAGAGGCGGTGGGTGGTAAGCAGGGGCTGAACGGGAAGCCGCGACGTTTCCGGCGCGGAAGCGCCGGTCCCGCCCGGGGCGGGAGACACGCCGACGGTGCCCGCCGCCGGGGCGCGCGCCGCCGCACCGCCCGTCACGGCGGCACCGGCGGTTTCGGCCACGGCGGCCGCTGCCGCGCGGGGTACGGCAGCGGCGGCCCCATTGCCCGGAGCGGTCATCTTACCTGCCGGTCCCCTCGACGGCGGCCTCGATCGTGGAAAGGGCGGCCTTCTCGTCCACCGTGAGGATCGCGTCCGTGTTCAGCAGGATCACGAGCTTGTCATCCAGCTTGCCCACGCCGGTGATGAACTCCTGGGAGAAACCGCCCAGCACGGGGGGCGGAGGATCGATCTGGTCCGCCGGGATCCGCACCACCTGGCTCGCGGAGTCCACGACCATGCCCATCAGGCGGCCTTCCACCTCCACCACGATCACGCGCGTCTGGGCCGTCTCCTCGCGGGACTCCAGTCCGAACTTGTCCCGCAGGTCGATGATCGGGATCACGTCGCCGCGAAGGTTGATGATGCCTTTCACGAACGAGGGGGCCTTCGGCAGCCAGGTGATCTCGCGCACGCGGATCACCTCCTTCACGCGGAGGAGCTCCAGGCCGTATTCCTCCTCCCCGACGGAGAAACTGATGAACTGCCGCAGCTCACCGGTTTCCTTCACTTTGGTTGAATCCATGGTCGTACTCCTTCCGTCACCTCGAGGTGACTGGTCTTTCTCACGCCCCCACGGTGACGCTGCCCTGGACCTGCCAGGACGATTCCGGCACCGACAGGAATGCTTTCACAATGTCCGGATCGAACCTCGTTCCCGCCTTGCTCACGATCTCTTCCCGCGCCGCCCAGAACGGCAGCGCCGCGCGATAGGGCCGGTCCGATGTCATGGCATCCAGCGTGTCCATGATCGAGAATATCCGCGCCTCCAGCGGGATCCGGTCTCCCCGCAGCCCGCGCGGATAGCCGGTGCCGTCCACCGACTCGTGGTGGCACAACACGACCTCCCGCGCGAAGCGGAGGAACTCGATGTTGCGCAGCATCGCGTCGCCCATGGCCGGGTGGCGCTCCATGATCCGCCGTTCCTCCGCCGTGAGCTCTCCCTTCTTCAGCAGGAGCTGCTCGGCGATTCCGATCTTTCCCACGTCGTGCAGGTAGGCGCCCCACTTCAGGTTCTTCAGCTCGAACTCGGACAGGGACAACGCCGCCCCGAGGGTCACGCTGTTGGCGGAGACCCGGGTGCAGTGGTCCGCCGTTTCGTGGTCCTTCAGGTTCAGCGCGGCGCCCAGCGCCTGGACCGTCATGTCGCAGACCTCGTCGATGCGGCGGGAGGACTGGGAAAGCTCCTCCCCCTTGATCTGCACGAGGGTCTCCAGCGCCCGCGCGTAGCCCCGCAGGCTCTCGCGGGACCGCCATTCCTCCATGGCCTTGTCCAGGCGCTGGAGGAAGTGACCGACGGCAAACGGCTTCGTGATGAAGTCTATGGCCCCGTCGCGGATGGCCTGCACGGCGGTCTGGATGTCGTTGCTGCCCGTCATGACGATGACCAGCGGGTCCCCGCCGTGCTCCTCCACGAGGGACAGGCCGGACCCGTCGGGCAGGTTCACGTCCACCAGCACGATGTCGTAGTCGGACCGGGACAGGAGCTCACGCGCCTCCTGGACCGTGCCGGCCATGTCGCACTCCAGGCCCCGGACCCGGAGCATCGCCATGACCAGCGTCTGGATCGTGCCCTCGTCCTCCAGGACCAGGATTCGCGGCGGCCGGGTGGGGACCGGAACCTCCAGCGGGATCTCCCGGGTCGCCGATCCTCTTGTTCTTCCTCCCAGTATCTGCATCCGTACGCTTCCTTCTTCAGTCGTGATGGGGGTGCGCTTTGAGCTTCTTCAATCCGGAGGCGATCGCGAGGTCCACCTCCACCCGCACCTTCTGCTCCCGGGCCGGATCCGGGTTCAACGGCGTCAACAGGGACGTGAAGTACTGCGGCGTCACATGGTTCAGCGTCCACGCCACGAGGTCCAGGACGCACTCCTGGCACGTGCACATCGCCTTGTCCTGCACCAGCTTCTCGATCGCCTCGTAGACGATCTGCTCCGATCGGTTGCCAATGCTCTCCAGGTCGTATTTCTCTGTCAGCTTCATATCGCCTTCCTCATCGCCCGGCCATGCAGGGCCTCCATGACACGGGAGGCGATCTGCTCCACGGGAGCCACGTCATCCGCGTCCCCGCCCTGCACGACCTCGCGGTTCATTCCATAGATCACCGAGGTGTCCTTGTCCTGCGCGATGACGCGCCCGCCGCGGCGGTGCAGCTCGTGCAGCCCCAGGGCGCCGTCCTTGCCCATCCCCGTCATGATGACGCCCACGGCCTTGGGGCCGTACTCCAGGGCCACGGAATGCATGAGCACGTCCACGGAGGGGCGGTGCCCGTTCACGTTCTCCGACTGGTTCAGCGCCACGTGCGGGGCCTTTCCGAACTTTGACACCGTCATGTGCCAGTTGCCCGGAGCCAGCAGCACCCGCCCGGGCAGGATCAGGTCCCCGTCCTCCGCTTCCTTGACCCTCACCGCGCAGCAGCCGTCCAGCCGCTCCGCGAAGGCCTTCGTGAAGACCGGGGGCATGTGCTGCACCACCACCACGCCAACCGGGAAGTTCGCCGGCAGCATACTGAGAACGGTCTTCAGCGCCACGGGGCCGCCCGTGGAGGTACCGATGGCCACCAGCTCGCTTTCCGCCTCGCCGAGGAAATCCGGTTGGCGCCGCACGGGCGCCTCCGGTGCGACGGGCGCGGCGGCGGCGGCCCGGGTCGGGGACGAGCTCGGCGGGAGAGGCGGGGCCACCTTCGGGGCGGCGAACACGATGTGCGATGCGTTCCTGACCTTCTCGGTGAGCTCCTCCGCCACCGCGGTGAGGCCGCCGGACAGGGACGCGGAGGGCTTCAGCACGAAGTCCACGGCGCCAAGGTCCAGCGCCTGCAGCGTGAGGTCGGCGCCCTGGCGGGCGTGAGCGCTCAGCACGATGATGGGCGTCGGACGGGTGGCCATGATGCGGCGGATGGCTTCCAGCCCGCCCATCCCCGGCATCTCCAGGTCCAGGGTGATGACGTCCGGCTTTTCCTTGTCCAGCTTGGGCAGGGCGAACTCCGCCTGCGCCGCCGTGGCAACGACGGACATCTCGGGATCGGCACTGAGGATATCCGAAGCGATCCGGCGCACCAGCGCCGAATCGTCGACGACCATGACCCGGATCACGACGCGGCCTCCTTTGAGGTTTCCTTCTTCCGCCGGTAGATGGGGGCCTTGAGCGCCGACACGTAGGCGAACTGCTTCGTGAAACCGCTCAGGCTCTCCGAGTGGCCAATGAACAGGTAGCCGTCCGGGTGCAGGGCGCGCGCGAAGATCCCGTCCACGAGCTTCACCTGGGTCGGCTTGTCGAAATAGATCATCACGTTGCGGCAGATGATGATGTGGGCGACGTCCCACGGAGGGGGATCGGTGAACAGGTTGTGCACGCGGAAGTCTACGCGGGCGCGCGTGGGCTCGTTCACCTGCCACGCGTCATCTCCCGCCGGCTCGAAGTATTTCGTGAGCAGGTCGGGGGGAACGAGCCGAAGCGCCCGTTCACGGTAGATGCCCTCCCGGGCCCGCGCAATCACGGTGGTGCTGATGTCCGTCCCGATGATCTCGGGCTCCCGGGCGCCGGCCGCGCGCGCGGCCTGGTCGGCCACGATGCGCAGCGTGTAGACTTCCTCGCCGGTGGAGCAGCCGGCGCTCCAGATGCGCACGCGCGGGAAGGCGCGGAACAGCTCCGGCAGCACGGTAGCGGACAGCGCCGTGAAGTGGGCGTTCTCGCGGAAGAAGTAGGTCTCGTTCGTGCTCACCGCGTCAATGAAGTTCGCCATCTCCGTGTCGCCGCCCCGGGAAACCAGCAGCGAGTAGTAGTCCTCGTAGGATCCCAGCTTCAGCGTGACCAGGCGCTTTCGAAGCCGGTTGGCGATGAGGATCTGCTTCCCGTCGCGCATGTGGATGCCGGTCTTGTCGTAGATCAGCGCGCGGAAGCGATCGAACATCTCGTCCGTCAGCACGGGCCCGCCCACGGGGGGCAGCGGCCGCAGGGGCACGGAGCTCACTTGGTCACCCCCCTCGTGGCAATCGCCTGAAGAGTCTTCACCGTCACCTTGCCGGTGACGTTGCTGAATACCACGGAGCGGCCGGCGGTCCCCCCGATGTCCTCGAAGATGATCGGGATGCGCTGCTCGGCAAGCACGCGCCGGGCCGCGGCCACGTTCTGGTCACCGATGGACGCGATGCTCGCGTTGCCCATGGGGAACATCTGGGCCCCGCCGATGAGCAGCGCCTGGAGGGCGGTCGCCCGGCTGCCCATCTGCAGGACGCGCTGGAGAAGCTCCGGGATGGCCGAGTCGGCGTACTTGCCGCTGGCCTCGTCATCGTTGCGCCGGGCCGGAAGCATGATGTGCGCCAGGCCGCTGATCTTGCGATCGGCATCCCGCAGGACCACGCCCACGCAGGAGCCGAGCACCGTCTTCAGGCTGCGGCCGTCAGCGACCACTTCCATCTCGGCCATCTTCACGGTAACGGACTCCCCGTCCATCACACGACCCCCGGCGTGGCCCCGGTGGACGGGGCGGCGGGCGCCATGGCGCCGCCCTGCCGGGCGGCCCGGGACAGGGCGTCCATGAGCCGACGCATGGAATCCGGCTCCAGGAACATCACCTGGTGGCACACGACGTTCTCCGAGCCGCCGCCGTAGATCACCGCCTCGGTGAGCAGGATCTTGTCACCGGGCTGGTTGAACCGGGCGAGCACGGAGTCAATGACCGGCAGGCACATATCCACGCTGATCTCGGGCACCTCGGGATTGAGCGCGAGGTGCGCGGAGTCAGCCATGGCGTTCAGGAAGCAGGAGGCGAGCAGGTTGCCCATCTCCGAGATGCCGGACAGATCCACGGTTCCCAGGTCCTTTGCCGTCCCCACGGAGCGCCGGTGCAGCAGGTCGTCGAGCACGAGCAGGTTCTTCTCCGGGATGACCAGGAGCATGCCAGCTTCCAGGTCCCCGACCACGCCGACGTACATCCCGCCGACGGTGCTCTCTTCCCCGCCCATGATCTCCGCCACGTCCTTGATGGCCACCAGCCGGGATTCGGGGAAGCTCACGCGGATGTCCTGGCCGGTGAGCTGGGAAAGCGACATGGAGGCCTCGATGGCCCCCTGGTTGTTCACGTCTTCCAGGAGCCTCCCGCGAGAGCTGGAAACGTCCCGGGCGAGCTGCTCGATGGGCTCGGAGGTGGCCGGCGCCTTTTGCGCGGGCGCAGCGGCCGGCGGGGCGGCAGGCGCCTCCGCGGCCGGTTTCTCCGCGGCGGGCGCGGAGACGGCGGGAGCCGGCGCGGCCGCAGCGGGTGCCGCCGGGACCGGCGCAACCGCGGCCGGTGCCACGGGAGCCGCCGCGGCGGGGGCCAACGGACGGGCCGCCGGGGCCGCGACGCCCGGCGGCGGGGCCAGCCGGGGCGTCTCCCCGGCGGTCTCCCGCACCATCCCGGCGGAGTCCATGGTGGAGCCGCGGCTGGTGTGATGCTGGCTGATCATCGTTTCCACGTCCACGATGAGCGCGATCTTTCCGTTTCCGAGGATGGAGGCCCCGATGAGCCCGTCCACCTCGCGGTAGTGGCGGCTCAGGCTCTTGATGACCACTTCCCTCGAGCCGACGATGCCGTCCACTTCCAGGCCGATCTTGCGGCCCTCGTAGTCCACGACCACGACCGGCCGTGTGGCGCCGGCCACCACCTTGTCCGCGGTGGAGCCGGTCACGGCGCGACGGCCGTCACCGTTGGCCTTCAGCGCCCGCGCCAGGTTCACCAGCGCCAGCACCTCGTTGCGCAGCAGCATCGTGCGCCGGGTCCCGACGGTCTTCAGCATGTCCTCCGTGGCCTTGACGATCTCGCGGACCGCGGAGATGGGGATGGCGTACGTCGAGCCGGCGGCCTCCACGAGGACCGCCCCGATGATCGCCATCGTGAGAGGCAGGGAAATCGTGACCGTGGTGCCGGCGCCCGGGGTGGAACGCACCCGCAGGTTGCCGTTCATCTCATCCACGGCGCGCTTCACGGCGTCCATGCCGACGCCGCGGCCCGAGATGTCGGAGACCACGCGCGCGGTGCTGAACCCCGGGAGGAAGATGAAGCCGAGGACCTGTTCCGGGCTCGCGCGGGCTGCCTCGTCGCTGGCGAGCAGCCCCTTCTCCAGGGCTTTCCTCAGTATCGCTTCCCGGTCCAGCCCGCGTCCGTCGTCGGCCACCTCGATGCAGATGTGGTCCCCGTCCTGGTAGGCGCCCAGTCGGATGACGCCGGACTCCGGCTTGCCGGCCGCCAGCCGGTCCGCGGCCGTTTCCAGGCCGTGGTCCACCGAGTTGCGCACCAGGTGCACGAGCGGCTCCCCGATGCGGTCGATGACCTTCTTGTCGATCTCCGTCTCTTCCCCGAAGACGTCGAGGGAGACGGACTTCCCGCTCGCCTTGGCCAGGTCGCGCACCACGCGGCGGAAGCGGTTGAAGACGTTGGCGATGGGCAGCATCCGCGCCTTCATGATGCCGTCCTGCAGGTCGCGCGTGATGGCGGCGAGCGCCTCTGTCTTCTCCTCCAGGTCGTAGATGTGCTTCGTCTTGCCGTACTCGTCCCGGAGCTGCTGCGTGACGGTGGCGAACCCCGAGTTGTGGATCACCAGCTCCCCGACGAGGTTGAGCAGAGTATCCAGCTTCTGCACGGACACCCGCACCACCTCTTCCGGCCGGCCCCCCTTGGGCAGCTCGCCACCGGAGGGCTTCGGGCCTTCCCCGGCCTCTGCCAGTTCAGCGGAGGCAGGACCTCCCGCGGCCACCGCGGCAGCGGCGGGCGCCGGCGCGGCAGAAGGCTCCGGGACGGCCTCCACCGTCACCTGGTCCACCGAGATGGCCGAGACGATCTGGTCAACGTCCAGCGGACACGAGATCGTCACCGTGTAGACAAAAGGATCCGTTGAGTCTCGAAGAGTCTCCGGTTCCGGCTCCTGCCGCATGACGGAGCCCATCCGGTCAAAACGAGCCCTCACGATGCACGAGCGCAGGTACGCTTCGCGGTTCTGGCCGTCGATGCGCACTTTCAGCCGGCTCATCCGCGGCAGACCGCCGGTCGGGGCGGCCGTCGGAGCCGCCGGCACCGGGCCCGCGGGCGCCGCCGCTGCCGCGGGGGTCTTCGGCGGCTCCGCGGTCCGCGCAGGTTCGGGCGGCGCGGCCACGGGCGCCGGGCGGGAAGGCGGGGCGGCCGCGGGAGCGGCAGCTGCCGGGGCTGCCGCCGCCGGAGCTTTTGGCGCCGGCGCCGGTGCGGCGGAGTCTTTGCGGGCCTTCGGCTTCTTGCCGCTCGCCGTGTCGACGAGCCGCGCAAGGTAGTCGTCCACGGAGCGGGCGGCCTCGGCGGAGTTCACGGCCGTGCCGGCCGAGAACGTCTCAATCAGGGATCGGGCCAGGTCCAGGCCCTGGAACAGCATGTCCGAGAGCGCGCCGTCATAGGACCGTTCGCCATCCCGCACGTTGGACAGGGACGACTCCAGGTCATGGGCGAGCTTCTGAAGCAGGTCGAACCCGATGAACCCGGCCGACCCTTTCAGCGTATGGACCGCCCGGAACAGGTTGTTCAGAGGCTCACGGTCCGTGGGCGCCTTTTCCAGCGCCAGCAGGCTTTCTTCCCATTCCCGCAGCTGGTCTCCCGCTTCCTCGCTGAAGATGGCCAGGTACTCCGCCTTCACTTCCATTGAATATCTCCGTTGGCCTGCCCGGACGCGGTGCTCAGGTCTCGCTCAACAGGCCGTCATCGGAGCCGCCCACTTCCTGCAGCGTCTCCTTCTCTTCCACGGCAATGCTGATCTCGATGGGCCCGTACTGCGTGATCAGTCCCAGCACGAGCGCCGGCTTGGGAACGAGGTGAACGTTCAGGTTCGTGCCGGAGGCGATCGCGGGGGTCGTGATGTTCAGTATCTGGTCCCGGCGCTGGTTGAGCAGGGACGTGGCGTTGCCCGTGATCATGTTCGCCACCTCCCCGAGGCAGTCCAGGAACATGATCTTCTTTTCCTGCGGCGACTTGCCTTCCAGCATCTTGTCCACCAGGCGCTCGGCGAGCTGGCCGTCCATGCTGTACACGATCTGCCCGGTGAGAAACCCGTAGATCCCGATGATGATCGAGACGCCGAACGACGGCTCCACCCTCTCCTTGTAGGAGAGATGTCCGCGGCGGACCTCGATGCCGGCGATCTGGGTAACCACCCTCATGGCGGCTTCGACGAACGGATTCACGTGCTTCGCGTTGATCTTCACCATGGCTGCATTCCTCCTGTGGCTCTTCTCTAGTGGAGAGCCTTCTCTACGGCGGAGAGGATGCGTTCCTTGGTGAACGGCTTCACCACGAAATCGCGCACCCCGAGAGCGATGGAGTCCAGCAGCATCTTCTCCTGGCCGAGCGCCGTCACCATGACGATGCGCGCGTTCGGATCTGCTGCAAGGATTTCCCGCGCCGCCTCGAGCCCGTCCTTGACTTTCATCGTGATGTCCATTGTCACAAGGTCGGGTTTCAATTCGGCGTACTTCGTCACGGCCTCGGCGCCGTTTGTGGCCTCGCCACAAATCTCGAAACCATTAGGCGCCAGCGTGTCCTTGACGATGGTGCGCATGAAGTTCGCATCATCGACTACCAAGACCCTCTTTGCCATACCCGTTTGTCCTCCTCGCCCGCAGCGCGTCCATTCGGAATGCGACGATTCCGATAAAGCAACGACCATGCCAAGTCATGGCATGCCCAGATTTGCCGGGAACCTTGAAAAACCGCGGCAAAACAAGCAAAAGCGTTATGAGCAGCGCGCAGGAGCGCGCCGGGATCTACCTCCTGCCTCAAAGTGGAACGATACGTTCCACCCCGCGTGAACTATGGAACAGGCCTCCCTCCCGGTGGCCCGCTCTCAATTCCATATTTCTTCATTTTTCTCCACAACGTGTTCCGGCCCATGCGCAGCGCCTCGGCCGCGCGCGTCTGGTTGCCGTCCGCGTCCCGCAGCGCCCGCAGGATCGCCTCCCGCTCCGCGCCGTGAATCGTCTGGTCCTCGCGCGGGGCCGCCGGCAACGGCGCAGAGACTGTCCGCTCCCCCAGGGAGAAGATGGCGCGGAACTCGTCCGCCGAAATGACCGGCGAGGAGGAGAGGGTGACGGCCCGTTCAATGAGGTTCTCCAGCTCGCGCACGTTGCCGGGCCAGCCATGGGCAAGCGCCAGCTCCAGGGCCTCCGGGGCGAGACTCTGCGGAGAGCGGCCGAGCTTCGTGCCGTACACGGCCAGGAAATGACGGCACAGCGGCAGGATGTCGTCGCGGCGGTCCCGCAGCGGCGGGATCACAATGGGAATCACGTTGAGCCGGTAGAACAGGTCCTCCCGGAACCTCCCGTCCCGGATCAGGTCCACCAGGTTGCGGTTCGTGGAGGCGAGGATCCTCACGTCCACGCGCCGCACCGCGGTGCTTCCGACGCGGCGGACCTCGCCCTCCTGCAGCACGCGCAGCAGCTTTCCCTGCAGGAGCAGGGGCATGTCCCCGATCTCGTCCAGCAGGAGCGTTCCCCCGTCGGCGTCCTCGAACAGCCCCTTCTTCTCCGTGGCCGCGCCGGTGAACGCGCCCTTGGCGTAGCCGAACAGCTCGCTCTCCAGGAGCGCCTCCGGCAGCGCGGCGCAGTTGATGGCGATGAACGGGCGGGCCGCCCGGGGGCCGCGGAAGTGGATGGCCCGCGCGATCAGCTCCTTGCCGGTTCCGCTCTCCCCCTGGATGAGCACGGCGGAGTCCGCGGTGGCCACCATCTGCACCAGCTCCATCACGCGGCGCATGCCGGCGCTGGCCGCCACGAGGCCGGAAACGGAGTAGCGCTCGCCGACCTCCCGGCGGAGGTTCGTGAGCTCGCTTCGCATCGTGCGCCGCTCGATGGCGCGGTCCACCGTCAGCAGGAACTTCTGCGTAGAGATGGGCTTCGTGAGGTAGTCGAAGGCGCCCGCGCGCACCGCCTCCACCGCGGAGTCGATCGTGCCGTAGGCGGTGATCACGAGCACTTCCGGCTCGTACGGCCGGGCCCGGGCAAGGCGGAGGACCTCCAGCCCGTCACCGTCGGGGAGCATCAGGTCCGTGAGCACCAGCTCGAACTCGCCGGTCTTCAGCGCCTCCGCGGCCTCGCGCACGCCCTCCACGGCCAGCACGTCGTGGGAATTGGCGGACAGCAGGTCGCGAAGCAGGCTCCGTATCGCCTCGTCATCGTCGACCACGAGGATACGATGGCCGCGTCCCATGGCCCTATCCTCCTCCCCGTTCCCCGAGGTGCCGCGCGATTTCCCGCAGGAAGTGGTCGGTGGACAGGGGTTTCACGATGAACCCGTCACACCCGGCGAGGGCGGCCCGCTCGGCGTCCTGCTTCATGGCCTGCGCGGTGAGCGCAATCACAGGGATACGCGCGGTGACCTCCCGTGCCTTCAACAGCCGAGTGGCCTCCAGGCCGTCCATGCCGGGCAGTGCCACGTCCATCAGGATCAGGTGGGGCGCCTGGTCGGCGGCCAACTGGATTCCTTCCTCCGCAGAGGTTGCCTGGATCACGTCGTACCCCGCCCGTTCCAGCAGGATCACGATCAGTGCCATGATAGTCGGGTCATCCTCGACGACCAGCAACCTGCTCATAGCGGCTCGTAGATAGTATGTATCACCCCGCCCAAAAACGCCAGTGTGCTCATTTGCTCGCCGACATCCGTTTGGCGGTGATACCTTGGGGCCGGGGGTGGTCATGAAAACGATTGCGGCAGTGGTGGACGACCTGTACGAGGATCTCGAGCTGTGGTACCCGCGTCTTCGGCTGGAGGAGGCAGGGTTCCGAGTGGTGGTGGCGGGGCCCGCCGCGGGAAAAACCTTCGCGGGCAAGCACGGCTACCCCTGCCGCGCCGACATGGCGTTCGCGGAACTGCGGGCCTCGGATTACGAGGGCCTGCTGGTCCCCGGCGGCTTTGCCCCGGACAAGATTCGCCGGGATGCTCACGTTCTCTCCGTGACCCGGGAGATCCACGCGGCCGGCAAGCTGGTGGCGTTCATTTGTCACGCCGGCTGGGTGCTGATCTCCGCGGGGATCCTGCGGGGGAAGCGCGCCACCAGTACCGTGGGCATCCGGGACGACATGGTGAACGCCGGCGTCACGTGGGTGGACGCGCCGCTGGTGGTGGACGGCAACCTGGTAAGCTCGCGGACCCCGGTAGACCTGCCGTCGTTCGGGAAGGGAATAGTGGACTGGCTGGAGCAGCGGCGCGGGTAACGCCGGCCGCGGCTTATTCGGCATCGACCGCGGCGGGCGGCTCTGTCGGTTGCTCCGACGGCAGCTCCGACACGGCCGTGGCGGCCCCCTCCCGGTCCAGTTGGAACCGGCTCGCCAGCTCCCGCAGCTGCTGGGCCATGCCGGCCATCTCCTCCACGGAGGAGGCCATCTGCTCGGCGGCCCCGGCGGCCTGCTGCGTGATGTCGTTCACGGATTCAATGGCCTTGCTCACCTGGCGGGAGCTGGTGGACTGCTCCGTCGTGGAGGCGCGGATGCTCTCGCTCTGCTCCCGCAGGCCTTCCACGGCCAGGGCAATGGCGCGGATCGTTTCCGCCTGCAGATCGATTGACCTCTGCAGCATCGACACCATCTTCGAGGAATCCATCGCCCCCTGGATGATCTCGTCCATGGACCGGCCCGAGCCCTCGGCCAGCTCCACGCCGCGCTGGACCTGTTGAATCGTCTTCTTGATGAGCGAGCCGATTTCCTTGGAGGATACCGCGCTGCGGTCCGCCAGCTTCGACACCTCGTCGGCCACGACGGCAAACCCGCGGCCGTGCTCCCCGGCCCGGGCCGCCTCGATGGCGGCGTTCAGGGCGAGCAGGTTCGTCTGGTCGGCGATGTCGCCGATCACCGTGACGATGTCGGTGATCTTCTCCGAGCTCGCTGAAATGTCCTTGATGGCCGCGATGGCGTCCCTCACGGAGCCCACGCCATGCCGGGCCCGTTCCACGGAGCCTCCCGCGCTGTCGGCCACCCGGGCGAGCGTCTCGGAGACGGACGTTACGGAGTGCAGCATGGTGTCCATGCTCGTGGCGATGTCCGCCACCGTGCGGGACTGCCCCTGCGCGTTCTCCGCCACGTGGTCCACGGAGGCCGTGAGCTGCTCGACGGCCGCGGAGGTCTCTTCCAGCGTGGAAGCCTGGTTCTGGGCGCCTTCCGCCAGGTGCTGCGCCGAGCCGGCAAGCTCCTCGGTGCCCGCGGCGAGCTGGCTGGCACCGTCCTGGACCCGGCGCGTCATGTCGCGAAGCCCGTCCCGCATCCGGTTCAGCGAGCGCGCCAGCGCGCCGATCTCATCCTCCCGGCGCCCCACGTCCACGCTGGCCGTCAGGTTGCCGCCGGCGATCTCCTCCGCGAAGGCCGCCGCCTGCGCGAGCGGCCGGGAAATGGAGCGCGCCACGAGCAGCACCGCTCCGATGACGAGCAGCAGGGCCGCCGCGCCGACGGCCACGATTACGTCCCGCAGCATGGCGACGGGTCCCAGCACTTCCGCCTCCGGGATGTCGGCCTCCACGGTCCAGCGCGTGCCGGTGTCACCCACGATGAACGGCATCCCGATGGTGAGCATCGCCTGGCCGTGGGCGTCCTTGCGCTCCATCACGAACGGCTCCGACTTGTCGATGAGCGCCCGCAGCGCCGGATCCAGGCCGATCTCGGTCATCCGCCGCCCGACGATGAACGAGTCGTGCGCCGCGGCTACCGTGCCGTTGGAGGAATACAACGTCAGCGTGCCGGTGCGGTACAGCACGGCCGTCGATACCGTCCGCGCGATGGCTTCCAGGCTCAGGTGGACGCCTGCCACGCCGATGAACGACCGGTTGGCGTTGAAGATGGGCGCCGAGAGTGAGGTGGTGAGGGCCCCCAGCCCGTTGACCGCGGAGGCGGTGGGGTTCGTGACGGCCTGCCGCCCCGCGATGCGGGGGATCTGGTAGTAGTCTCCCGCTCCGGCCCGGTCGTAACCCTCGAGGGGGCTCAAGACGCCGGCGCCGTGCTCATCACGGGTCCACAGGGGGATGAAGCGGCCCGTCGAATCGTGGCCGGCCTGCCCGGCGAAGCTCGCGTCCTTGCCGTCGAACGCGTTCGGCTCGAAGGCCACGTACGCGGCATAGATCCCGGGGCTGTGCTCGATGAAGTATTTCAGGATCGCGTTCGCCTGGCGCCGGCTCATGGCGGCGTCCGGGTCTGCAAAGCCCGCTTCGAACACCCGCGCCAGCGCCACCGCCTGGTCCAGGGCGTTCTCCAGCACGTTCTGCACCGCGGCGCCCTGCGCCTGCGCCGTTTCCCTGGCGTAGGCCACGGCGTTGTCCTTTGTGAACGCGTTCACCCGGAAGCTGATCAGCGCCACGATACCCGCGATGGAAAGCGCCACGCACCCGCTGATGAGGAGGGTCAGGCGCATTCCTATTCCCCTCGCGGACATGCTCGACATGGTCGTCCTCCCTCTCGCGGTCAGCACCACCCGGGATTGTCGGTTCAGCAGGAATTATACCACGTCCGCGAGGGGTGACAGAGAGAGAACGGAGAAATTGAACAAGGAACGCCCGTGTTCCGGGCGTTCCACCTGGTCCTTTACTGCAGTGACAGGCTGAGAGCGCCCCGTGCCATGTGCCGGGGGATGAACGACTTCTCGGTTCCGACCGCGTAGATGACCTGCAGGTCCTTCTGGCCGTCCTTGATGTACGCGGACGGCTTCAGCTCGAGCTCCAGCGTGGTCTTTCCGCCCGCCACCTTGATGGCGTAGGCGACAACGGTAGCCGCCACGTCCGCGCCCACGTCCTTGTGAGAGTGCCCCGAGCCGGCCTGCGGCTTGAACTGCACCTTGCCTTCCTTGTCGACGAATCCCATGAAGATCGTCGAGCCGTCCATCCTCAGCGAGCCGAGGCCGAGGGCCACCCAGCCGGTGGAATCACCCACGGCCGCGAGGTACAGCGCGTCCGCGGTCCTCCTGGCGTACACGGAGATGGAATCGAAGTCCTGGGAAAAGCTGTATTCAGCAGGGCTCACCACGCCGTCCACGGTTACCTTGCCCGTGGTGACGGGCAGCGACTTGGCCTGGGAAAAGGCCATTGCGCCGACGGCGGTGAGAAGCAGGAACGAAAACAACATTGAAAGAAAACGTCTCACGTTGGAACACCTCCGCACCCAAGATAATGGGCGGTGTTCGGCGCGGCAAACCCTGCCGCGAGCATCACTGCGGCGCGGAGAGCGTCAGGACTTTCCCCGGCCGCAGGTGATCGGGGTCTCCCAACTCGTTCACCGAGCGCGTGCGGTCCAGGAAACCAGCCCAGGCCCCCCGGTCGGTCCCGCCGGGCAGGGAAGTGAAGATCTTCCAGAGGCTGTCCCCCGGCTTTACGACGTAGGTCAGGGTGGGGGACGATGAGGGCACGGCCGGTCCGGACACGGAGACGGCCGGCGTGCCGGCCGCGGGCGCCGTTGTCGGGGCCGCTCCCGTGGGTGCGACCGCCGTGGCAGCGGGCGCAGCCGTGACCGCGGGGCTGGCCCCCGCGGCAACGTGGGATGGCGACGGCGGGGCCCCAGAGCGCAGCCCGGCCGGCACTACGCCAAGCAGGATGGCCAGGATGACTGCAGCCAGGACCGTGGGCAGCAGCACAAGGCCGGACCCGCGGCCAAGTCTCGGGCGTGAAGGCACTGCAGGCACCGATTCGCGCGGCCGGGGCCGCCGGCCGGGGCTCTCATGGGCAGGAGCCGGCTCTTTCGATGCCGGAGAGTGTCTTGCGCGCGCCGGCGGATCTGCCCGGGCCGTCCGGCGCGGCCGGACGGCGGGGGCAGGCGCGTCAACTGCCGGCACCGTCTCGCGCGGCCGGGGCGCCTCGGCCCTCTGGCGACGGGGCGCGTGGGCGGCGGACCGCACGGAGTCACCGTCCGGCCACTCGCGCGCCTCCTCCCGTGATGGCCAGGCCGCGGCATCCTCCGCCGGGGTCCGCGAAGCCGGCGCGGACCGGCGGGAAGGGGGCCGCGACGGAGGACGCTTGGGTATCTCCGGAGCCGAGGCGCGGGCCTCCGCGATCGCCTCGTCGGAGAAGTACTTGTCCAGGAAATAGGAGGCGGAATCCCGGTCAAAGGCGCGCGCCGCCCGGGAAGGCAACGAGCTCACCTCCATGTCCAGCGAGCGCTCCTCCGCGGTCCTCACGGCCCGCGCGATCTCTCCGTATTCCTCCAGGGAGGCGCTGCCGATCCGTCCCCGCAGCTCCCGCGTGGGCAGGCTTCGCTTCAGCACGAGCGCGATGAGCTGGACGTGCTCGTTGCTGAGGTCGTCCCGGAGGGCGAGCAGGTACAGGTACAGGAGGACCCGGGGGTCCATGTCACGGGCGAGCCGGTCCGAGATCTCGATGCTCTTGCGCACGAGCAGGCGCTTTTCCAGGTACGTGTACTGCGTGAGGTCGTAGAGAAGGCCCGACGGGAACGGCGTCTCTCCCAGGAAAATCGCCGTGACCGCCAGGTCGAACAACGAGCTGCGGATACCTCCCGGTACGTACAGCGAAATGAAGTGCAGGATCCGGTGCGCGGAAAACCCGCCCAGGTTCATCAGGCACGCCACGAGGATCGCCGTCTCCGGGCTCACCCGACCGCGTTCCTTCAGCTTCTTTCTCAGGACCCTTTGGGAAAGGGCAATCTCTTCCGGCCCGATGTTCGCGGCGATATCCCAATAGAGGGAGAACGGATCGGCCGGCGACTGGAAAACGGCCTCGAGAAGCGATTCGAGCCGGGGTGAAAGCCTTTCCGCGCGCGCCATGAATGCTTGTCCGGACGCTACCGTTTCGCCGCCGGATTGTCAAGGAAAACGGGGTTGCCGGTCAATTTTACGTGCCGCAAGACCGAAATTAGCGATAAAGGGCGTGGAGTGCTGACAAAGACCATCAAGTACAGGACGGAGGGGCGCAAACGAATCACCGCCCACACGTATCGCCGCAAGATACGTGGCGCGCTGCTGTCCCTGACGCGGAACGTGATCCTGTGCAACACGCCGGAGCACGTGGACGCCGCAGCCGCCCTGGCCCAGGTGGTCAGCGCGGATGGCATGAACAACCGCAACTACCTGCTGTTCCTCACGCTCCTGGAGACGAACCACCCCTTCGTGATCGACATCCTCGTGGGCCGGCGCAACCCGTTCCTGCTCTTCTCCCCGATCAAGCCCAACTGGTTCCTCGTCAAGGAGACGTTCAGAATCCTCGCCAAGTTCAAGGGCAACGAACTGGCCGAGAAGGCGCTGCTGGCGCTCCTGGGGATCGTGCAGAACGCGTACAAGACCTCGAAGGACGGCTACAAGATCTACCCGCTGCGGATGTCGGACGTGTACAACATAGGCAAACACCTGGACAAGGAGCGGGACCAGCTCGACCCCCGCAATCGCCTGCTGCTGGAGATCCTGTTCGACATCTACTTCGTGGGAATCGACAGCGACAACCGGGCCACCAAGCAGATCGGGATCAAGGCGAACGACATCCGGATGTCGTTCTTCGATCACACGAAGCGGATGGTGGATGCCATCCCGGACGTGCTGCTCGTCAAGGACATCATCCGCATCCCTCCCGCCGCGGTCTGCTTCAAGTGGGAGGCGCCGGAAGTTTCGCCGCCGGCGCTTGAGTCGCGGGAGCCCCCCGAGCTCAAGCTGGCCCTGAGGGAGCGGGCGCCGGCGCCCCGTTCTAAGAAAGCGCCGGCAAAGAAGCCAACCCCGCGCGGAAAGCCGCGGAGCCGAAGATGAGCCGAAGCGCGAGAGAAAAGTTTGACAAGCGCATCCGTGAAGCATAGAATTGCAGACACCTGACTGGTGCAGGCGCGAAGGAAGCGGCTGCGGAACCGCACCGGTAGCAATCGCCGTCCTTGCAACTGCCTGTTCCAGTGTGGAACAAGAAGTTCCACTTTGACGCACTGTTTGCTGCCTTGAAAAACGGGGGCGCCATGGTAGCGGCGCCCGGTGTGTGGAACACCGCTCGAAAAGGCCCGTTTCTCCTGGCACAGTTTCTCTGCCTTGCAACGGTGGGTTGGCATGAGCCTTGCTTTGAATAGTAGAGCCAGCCGCGTGGACTGGCAGGAAAGGGCGAGACACCGCGCTCCGTTGGAGAGAGGGAGATGCTTCATTTTCCTTTACTGAAGTTCTGGAACGAGGACGAGCTGTACGCTCTGCAGGTCTCCGCGGTGTCGCGCCTGATGAAGGTGGACACTCCCTACGCGGTTGAGGCCACGGTGGAGATCGCGAAGTTCCTCTGTGACAAGGGCCTGGACTCGGACAACTATCCGCTGTTCCTGGAGCTGCTGCGGGACGAGAACCGCTTTGTCATCGAGGCGCTGATCGGGAAGAACAAGGCCTTTGACCTGTTCACCCGCGTGCAGCCCAACCCGTACATCATCGAGTTCTGTCTCACAACGCTGCGGTCCTATGCGCCGGGCGGCGTGAACGACCGCACGCTGGAGATGATCTTCGGGATCCTGTACCGCAACTACCACAGCGCGCGGGAAGGCAACATGCTGCACCGTCTCACGATCGAGGACGTGAACGCCGTGGGCAAGTTCCTGGACAAGTCACGTGACCAGAACGACCCGATCAACCGCTTCATCCTCGACATCCTGGCCGACATTGCGGAGTACCGCTCCATCAACAACGAGGACCCGGCGCTGGACAAGAACTCCTCGCACGCGACGGCCATCCGCAACGCGTTCTTCGACACCCGCCGCTCCCTGTCCAGCGTGATGCCGGCGGAGATCCTGGTGAGAAAAAACTACGATGAAACTCTCGTGAAGCCGCGAAGCACGCGAAAGTTCACGGAAACCGCTAAACCGAAGGGGAAATAGGAGGCGAACCCATGGCGCAGTTGGACGAGTTCAACAGGGAGGTGTGGTCTGACCAGTCCATCTTCCGGGTGGAAAACCACATCATCAACAACATCTTTGCCTGCCGCACGACGGATGCGGTGGAGGCGGCCATCACCTACTCGGCGTTCCTGCGCAAGAGCGGGCTGACCAACGAGAACTACCCCCTGTTCCTGAAGCTGCTGGAGATGGACAACCACTTCGTCATCGACTCGTTGCTGGGGACCACGGACCCGTTCCTGTTCCTGACGCCCATCCAGCCGACCAAGCACCTGGTGTCGACCTGCTTCCGCCTGCTCACGAACTGGCACCCGGGCGGAATCTACCCGAAGACGCTCGCCATCGTGCTGGGCGCCCTGCAGGCCGGCTACAGCTACGCCAAGGACGGCTACCGGATCCACAAGGTCACGATCAACGACGTGAACAACCTGGGCAAGCACCTGAACAAGGAGAAGGGCCAGGACGAGTCGGTCAACCGCGCCATCCTGGATATCCTGGATCGCCTGGCCTCCCTCGAGGGGCAGGGCGATGACGAGATGGAGCTGATTGCCCGCCAGTGCAACGTGATCCGCGGCAACTACTTCGACAAGCGCCGCAAGATGGAGGATGCCATCCCGCAGGTCCTCCTGGTGAAGTCCGACTACCTCGTCAAAGAGGTGTTGCCGGGCAGCGTGTTCGAGGATTGAGGGAGGCAGAAGCATGGTTATCCTTGACAGGACCAAGACGTATAACGCGACGGACATCGCGGAGATCGAGAACAAGATGCTGAGCGGCATCCTTGCCTGCCGCACGCCGGAGGCCGTGGAATCGGCCATCACCTACGCGCACTTCCTGAACAAGACCGGCCTGACGGGGGAGAACTACCCGCTGTTCATCAAGGTGCTGGAGATCGGCAACCACTGGGTCATCGACGCGCTCATCGGCAGCCGCGACCCGTTCCTGTTCTTCAGCTCCATCCAGCCGAACTACCAGCTGCTCACCGCCTCCTTCAACCTGCTGGCGGAGCGGCACCCGGGCGGGCTGTACGCGAAGAGCCTCTCCGTGGTGCTCGGGATCCTGCAGGCGGCCTACAACGTGCCGGTGGACGGGTACAAGATCTACGCCGTGTCGGTGTCGGACCTGAACGCGCTCGGCAAGCACCTGGACGAGGAGGCCGGCCAGGAAGACTCCCTGAACCGCTGCATCCTCGACATCCTGGAAAAGGTGGCCCAGCTGGAAGGCCTGGACGCGACCAACCGGGACATGGAAGAGGTGGCCATCCACTCGAACGAGATCAGGAACTTCTTCTTCGACAGCACGAAGCACCTGAACGAGGTCATCCCGCCGGTGCTCCTGGCGCGGATGAGCTACAAGGACTTCGAGATCCCGCCGCGCAAGCTGGTGGAGTTCACCAAGTCCAAGCTCGCCCAGGAAGACAAAGTAGCCAAGGAGCAGATCAACATCCGCGTCTCCTCCCGCGGCCAGGCGGCTGCCAAGGAAGCCCCGGCCCCCGCGGCGGCGCCCAGGAAGACGGGCAACGGCGGCGGCGCCTCGCGCCGCAGCAGCAAGTAACCGAACAAGCAGGCGCTCGGCGGCCCGGGAGTCTCTCCCGGGCCCGCCGATGCCTTCCGGCGGGGTGACGGCATGGATGTTCAGAAGCTGAAGGACGAGGCGAAGGTCGGCCACATCTCGGAGGAGTACGTCGACTTCCTCAAGTACCGCACGATCACCGAGATCATGGAGTCCTCCACGCCCCGGGCGGCGAATGCCCTGTGGGCTTACGCGAGCTTCCTGAACCACCTGGGGATCACGCCGGACAACTACCCGCTGTACATCGCCCTGCTGGCGAGCAACAACCGCTACGCCATTGACGCGCTCCTGGCCGGCCACCAGCCCGAGCGCTACCTGGACTGCGTCGCGCCGAACCCCTACATCGTGAAGTCCACGTTCGAGACGTTCTCCGAGCTGAAGAGCAACGAGATCTACGAGAAGTCCCTGCGGGTGTTCCTCGGGTTCCTGTACAAGGTGTACGCCTCGGCCCAGGAAGGCTACGCGATGTACCCGGTATCCATCGAGGAAGTCAACAGCCTGGGCAAGTTCCTGGACGAGTCCCAGGAACAGGACTGGCCGCTGAACCGTGGGATCCTCGACGTGCTGGCCGCCATCGCGGACCTGGACATGCCGCACGAGGCCAACGTGGCAAAGCGCAACGTCGCCGCGCAGGCCGGACGGATCCGCTCCGATTTCTTCGACCACAAGCGGTCGCTGAAGCAGTCCATCACGGAAGTGATCCTGCAGAAAGCGCCGAATCCGACCTTCGGGACCCCCCCGGAATACACGTACGGCTGATCCGCTCCCGCTCTCCTACTTCATCGAACGCCGGCAACGCACGCGCACAGTCGGGCTCGTAACGAGCCTGGTGCTCGTCTGCCTGCTGGCCGGTTTCATGATCGTGGACGCCTCCTCGCCGTGGCTCCACGGCATCGAGGGATGGAGGATCGGTGGGGCGGCGTCGGGGGCCGCCTTTCTCATCTACGCCCTGGCGCTGTCCCGCCGGTGGGAGAAAGCGGTGCTGCCGCTGCACGCGCTGCAGCTTGCCGGCCTCATGGTGATGATGTGCGGCATCAGCGCGGAGCTGGCCACCCGGCCGGACTTCCCCACCTTCGGCCGCACCGGGCTCATCTCCTCCCTGCTCGTGTGCATCTTCGCGGATTTCATCCTCGCCGCGGGGCTGCGGGGATGGCTGGCCGTCATCCTCCTGCCGCCGCTGGCGGCCATGGGGATCTATGTCACGGCCGTGGGTTCTGCGCTCTCCCCGACCGAGAAGTTGTGGCTCGTCAGCAACCCCCTCGCGCTCGCCATCGTCGTCTCCATCCTCGGACTGTACCAGGAGCACGCGGCCCGCAAGGAGCACCGCGGACGTGCCGCGCTGCGCCGTTCCGAGGAAGCGCTGCGGGCGGGGCAGGAGCACCACCGCGTGGAGCTGGAATCCATGCTGCAGCGGCTGGAGTTCGTCCTGGCGGCCGGGCACACCGGGCTGGACATCGTGGATGAGGACTACGTGGTGCAGTACGTGGACCCGGCCCGACGCGCCTCCCTCGGAGACCCGTCGGGCCGCACGTGCTACCGGTATTTCCGCGGTCTCACCGAGCCGTGCGTGGACTGTGCCATGCGCCGGGCGTTCGCCACCGGGCAGGTCCAGGTGATGGAGCAGACCGACGCGAACGAGTCACACCGCCCCGTGCAGGTGACGGCCATCCCGTTCCGCGGTGAATCCGGCAGCATGAGGGTGGCGGAGGTCGTGGTGGACATCTCCGAGCGAAAACAGGCGGAGGCCGATCGCCTGGAATGGGAGCGGCGCACCGCCGCCTCCCGGCGGATGGAGAGTCTGGGGATCCTCGCGGGGGGAGTGGCCCACCACTTCAACAACCTCCTGACGGTGATCCTGGGGCACGCGGATCTCCTCCAGGACCTGCTGCCGGCCGACCCGGGTCCCCGATCTTCCCTGCGGGAGATCGTGCGCGCCGGACAGCGCTCCCGTGACCTCGTGCTGCAGCTCCTGGCGCTCGCGCCGGGCCATTCCGTGCAGCTTCGGCCGCTGGACCTCAACGAGGTGATCCGGACGCGCCAGGAGGCCTTTCGGGCGGCCGTGCGCCCCGGGATTTCCTTCTCCTACGACCTGTGCGCGAACGCGGGGCCCGTCCAGGGAGACGCGGCGCGCCTCGGGGAGGCGCTCTTCCACCTCGTGCTGAACGCGCAGGACGCCATCGCGACGGACGGTCGGATAGAGATCTCCACGTCCCGCGCGGACCGGGACTCGGCCCCCCGCGCCGCGCCCGCCCGCTGGATCCTGTTGAGCGTCCGCGACACCGGTTCCGGGATGGATCCGGAGACGGCGGAGAAGGTTTTCGACCCGTTCTTCACCACCAAGGAGCCCGGCAAGGGAACCGGCCTCGGTCTGCCCGTGGTGCGCGCCATCGTGAAGCAGCACCAGGGTGAGATCGACGTGGAAAGCCGGCCCGGCGCCGGCACGCGGTTCCTGCTCTACCTTCCGGTCGTGGATCAGACGACGGACGGCACCTGAGCCAGGAGCCGTCGGACCAGCAGGGACGCACCTTCGCGGAAGTCCGCGGCGGGTGGAAGCAGGCTGACCACGAGGTACGAGCCGGCCGCGAAGTCGTAGAAATATCCCGGATGCACGAGCACCCCCTCCGCCTCCAGAAGGTCCACCGCGAAATCCTCATCCGCAATGGCAGGCGGCATCTCCACCACGGAGTACCATCCGCCCTCCCGCGGCAGGACCCTGCAGGACGCTAACCCGGCCAGGAGGCGCTTCAGCTCGGCCTCGTTGCCGTCCACCCGATGCCGTATCTGCTCCTGGACGGGCCCCCGGGAACCGATGATCCGGGCCGCCGCGTGCTGGACCCCGGCCGAGACGGAGAGGAACGCGTCCGTGATGAACGCCAGCCTCTCCCGCGCCGCGGCCGCCTGGTCCGCGGGGCCGCCCACGTGAATCCAGCCGAGCTTCACCTGCGGAAGACCGACGAGCTTGGAAAGGCCGTTGAGCGTGAACGTGAGAGCGTCCCGGTTGCCGGCCGTCGTGGCCACCCTCCCGGCGTGCTCCCCGCTGGCGTAGTCGGAGAACACCTCGTCCACGATGAGCGCGCAGTCGAAGCGCCGGCACAGCGCGGAAAGCTCCTCCCGCTCGCGCGGCTTCAGGTAGGAGCCGGTGGGGTTGTTCGGGCTCACCACGACGATGGCGCGCGTCCGGGTGCTGATGCAGGACCGCACGTGCTCCTCGTCCACGACCCACCCGGTGGCGCCGAGACGCAGGGCGTACGGCACCAGGCGCACCGCCTCCAGCCGGGTCAGGACGTCCAGCAGCGGGTACCCCGGGGTCGGCACGAGCACCTCATCGCCGGGATCCGCCAGGAGCTTGAAGACGTCCGCATACGCCTCGCTCGTCCCGGTGGTGAGGAACAGCTCGTCGGGGCTTACGGAAACACCGCGGTCCGCGTAGTAGCCGGCCACGGCTTCCCGGGCGGAGCGCAGGCCCTGGGGATGCGGCTCGTAGCGCAGCGAGTCCGGGGACGCCAGCGCCGCGCGCAGCGCCTCCTCGTCCCGGGCAAACCCGCACCGCGTGGGGTTGGACTCCGTGAGGTCGAGGAGCGGGGCGCCGGCAGCCCGGCGCCGCTCGATGGCCGCCGACAGGCGGTTGGCGGAATGGTCGGATGGCACTCGTCGGGAAAACATGGGCGTCCCCGAGAGTGAAGCACGGGAACGCCGGTCGGGGAAAGTGGCGACCCCGCTGTCCCCTCGCCAGCCGTTTCGCTACATTGGGGACACATCGATGGACGTGTACCTGCAGCTCATCAAACCGCGTATCACGACACTGATCCTCCTCGTTGCCATGGCGGCCTTTGCCATTGCGAGCGGCGGCTCCCTGGACTGGCGGCGTTTCATCATCATGACCCTGCTCACGGGGCTGCTGGCGAGCGGTATCTTCGCGCTGAACGCCTACCTGGAGAGGGACACCGATGCCCTGATGGGGCGCACGAAAGGCCGTCCCCTTCCCAGCCGCCGGCTGCCCGCGGGGCAGGCGCTGGCCTTCGGGGTGATCTGCACGGTCGCCGCCGTCGTGCTGATGGGCGCACGGCTGGGCCTCGTGGTGGGCGCGCTGGGCGCGTTCACGTTCGTGACCTACGTGCTGGTGTACACGCCCCTGAAGCGCCGCTCCGTGCTTCACACGGCCATTGGTGCTCTTTCCGGCGCCACGCCGCCGCTCATCGGGTGGGCGTCAGTCCACGGCACGCTGGACCCCGGGGCCTGGGTGCTCGCCGGGATCATGTTCCTCTGGCAGGTCCCGCACTTCCTTTCGATAGAGTCCATGTACCGGGACGACTACGCGAAGGCGGGCATACGGGTCCTGCCCGTGACCGAACCCACCGGCTCCGCGGCGGCCAGCGTCATGGTAGTGGCCCTTGGCGTGCTGCTGCCGTGGAGCGCCGCGCCGTTCCTGGTCGGTATCTCCGGAACGGTAGCTCTTGCCGGCAGCCTGGCGGCCGGCGCGGGGTTCCTTGCC
This sequence comes from Spirochaetia bacterium, assembly GCA_035686185.1. GTDB lineage: Bacteria > Spirochaetota > Spirochaetia > SZUA-6 > Fen-1364 > Fen-1364. The sequence goes on from DASRZR010000096.1 coordinate 27,666, forward strand.
GCCGGCATCGTGCACCTGCTGCGCCGGACAAAGACAAGCGCCCGCGTTGTCCTGCGGGCCTCCATCATCTACCTGCCGGCCGTGTTCGCTTTCCTGGTGTTCGCGGGCGCGGCGCGCTAGTCGGCCGTCTTTGCGCGGCCCGGCAGGCTGCCGGCTCGGATCAGCCCAGCTCGGAGAAGGCAGCCCGGGCCGCGCGGAGGGTGGCGTCAATCTCGGAAGCCCCGTGCGCGGTGGAGACGAACCCGGCCTCGAACTGGGAAGGGGCGAGATACACCCCCTGCCGCAGCATTGCGGAGAACCACTTCCCGAACGCCGCCGTGTCCGACTTCTTCGCGCTCTCCCAGTCGGTCACCGGTTGAGCGGAAAAGAACGCGCCGAACATTGACCCCGCGTGAGCGGTCTGAAGCGGCACGCCAGCCGAGCGAGCCTCGCGCTCAAGGCCCTCGGCCAGCGCGCGCGCCGCTGATTCCAGCGTGTCCCACGCGCCGGGCCGGGTGAGCTCGGTGAGCGTGGCGATGCCGGCGGTCATCGCCAGCGGGTTTCCCGAAAGCGTGCCGGCCTGGTACATCGGCCCGGAAGGCGCCACGAGCTTCATGATGTCACGACGGCCGCCGTAGGCGCCCACGGGAAGCCCGCCGCCGATCACCTTGCCCAGCACCGTCAGGTCCGGCGTTATGCCGTAGCGCGCCTGCGCGCCGCCCAGGTGTACGCGGAATCCCGTCATCACCTCGTCGAACACCAGGAGGCTGCCATCCGATCGCGTAAGCTCGCGCAGTCCCTGAAGGAAACCCTCCTGCGGCAGCACCACGCCCATGTTGCCGGCCACCGGCTCCACGATGACCGCGGCGATCTGCCCGCGGTTCTCCGCGAAGATCCGGCGAAGGCCGGGCAGGTCGTTGTACGGGCAGGAGAGCGTGGCGGCGGTGACCGCCGCGGGCACGCCGGGAGAATCCGGCAGGCCGAGCGTGGCCGCCCCGGAGCCGGCCTGCACCAGCAGGAGGTCCGCGTGGCCGTGGTACGCGCCGATGAACTTCACAACCTTTTCCCGGCCCGTGAAGGCGCGCGCAAGGCGCAGGGCGCTCATCACCGCCTCGGTTCCCGAGTTCACGAACCGGATCACCTCCACGCTCGGGACAAGACCCCGCACGAGGCGCGCCAGGTCCAGCTCCAGCGGGCTGGGTGCGCCGAAGCTCGTGCCACGCGCGGCTGCCTGTGCCAGCGCGGAGACCACGGCGGGATGCGCGTGACCGAGCACGAGCGGCCCCCAGGAGAGCACGTAGTCGATGTAGCGGTTCCCGTCCACGTCGACGAGCCAGGCGCCCTCCCCGCGCTCGATGAACAGCGGCTCTCCGCCCACGGCCTTGAAAGCGCGCACGGGAGAGTCCACGCCCCCCGGCAGGAGCGTCAGCGCCTCCGCAAACAGCGCCCGCGACCTGTCGGTGCGGAGCTTACGCGTATCGGCTTCTGTCTTCACTTTTCTCTCCTTCCGCTGCGGTGGCCGTCCCCTCCGCCAGGAAGCGGGACGCCTCCGCGGCGGCCGCGGAACCGGAAGCCACGCACTGGGGTATTCCCACGCCGTCAAAGGCCGCGCCGGCAAGAAACAGGCCGGGCACCTGGCGGACCCGGGAGCGGATGTCGCGGACCCGGGCAAGGTGACCCACGGTGTACTGCGGCATGCCCAGGCTCCACCGGTGGAGCTGCTGGAGCTCGGGCGCCGCGTGGATTCCCAGCGTGGCAGCCAGCTCTGCCCGCGCCATGTGGAACAGCTCCTCATCGGGAGTGCCCAGCAGGTCTCTCCTTCCGAACCGTCCCGCGAACAGGCGGAAGAGCACACGGTCCTCCGGCGCCCTCCCCTTCCACTTGCGGGACGTCCAGGTGCAGGCCACCAGGTCGCTCTTCTCGATGCTGGGAATCAGGTACCCGTATCCGTCCAGCGGGTGCGGGACATCGACGGCGCGGTAGGCGAGATGGATCACCACGGTGGATGCGGAGGGTATCAGGCGAAGGAGATCGGAGAGCTCGGGGTCAAGCGGAGAGGCAAGCCGCGACGCTTCGTGAGCCGGGATGCACAGCAGGAGCGCATCCGCCTCCGTGGTCTCTCCGGTGGAAAGCTCCACCGCGAACAACGGCCCCTTGCGGCGCACGGCATCCGCGTTCACGCCGCGCCGGACCGTGACGGCGGGCGTCCCGCTGCCGGTGTCCTCCAGCGCGCGGCGAAGGGCCTCCACGATCTCCGCGGTGCCGTTGGCAAACGTGAGAAACTGCGGCCGGTCACCGGCCCCGGTGCCCGGCGCCGCGCCGGTGCCCTCGGCGGGTTCGGTCCGACGGCGCGGCAGCGTGGCCTCCGCGCTCAGAAGCTCCGCGTCCCCGGCATGGATCCCGCCGACCAGGGGCTCCACGAGCACCTGGAAGGCCTCCTCGCCAAAGCGCCTCACCATGAGGGAGGCCACGGATTCGTCGTCACCACCTGACCATGCCGGCAGAGACGGCTGCTCCATGGCGCGCCTCCTGCCTGCCTCGGAGAGCAGCGGGCTCACCGCCAGGGCCGCGGTGTCCAGGGGCACGGAGCCGGAGAACCCGTCCGGAAGCGGGGAAAGCCGGTGCTGGCGCATGATGTAGGTGTGAACCGGCTGCGGGCTGCGCGCCAGGAACCGGTCCCGCAGGCCGAGCTGCTCACAGAGCCGGATCACCTCGGGGCGGACCGTGAGGAAGCTGTCAGGCCCCTGCTCCAGCACGTACGGGCCCGCGGCGTCCGTGCGGATCTTTCCGCCCAGGCGCTCTTCCCGCTCCACGAGCGTGATCCGGAGGTCCGCGCCGGACCGTGACGCGTTCCACGCGGCGGAAAGCCCGGCGATGCCGCCACCCACGATCAGCAGGTGCTTCATGCCGGCTCCCGGAAACCCGCGGCGCGGGCCTGCGCCTTCACGGCGTCCGCCAGCACCTGGATGAACAGCGGGTCATCGTTCAGGGACGCGGGACGCTCCAGGCGGATACCGACCTCCCGGGCCCGGTGCTGGGCCTCGATGTCCACGTCGTAGAGGATCTCCACGTGATCTGCCACAAACCCCACGGGCACGCACACCACGTTGCGCACGCCGTGCCCTGCCAGCTCTGCCAGGTGATCCCCGAGGTCCGGCCCCAGCCACGGCTCCGGGCTTCTGCCGGCGGACATGTAGCTCCAGGACCAGCGCTCGGCCGGCACGCCCGCGCGGTCCGCCACCTTGCGCGCGGTCTCGCGAAGCTGGGCATCGTACGGATCTCCCTGCGCCAGCGAGCGGGCCGGCAGGCTGTGGGCACAGAAGACGACGTGCACGCGTGCCTGCTCCGCCGATGGCCACCGGGACGTTCCTTCCGCGACCCTCCGCGCGAGCGCTTCCACCAGGCCGGGCGCATCATGGTAGCTCTTCACGAAGGTGAACTCGATGCCGGCCCGGTAGAGATCCAGGCCGGCGCGTACCTTCTCGAAATAGCGCTCGCTGTTCATGGTGCTGTAGTGGGGGGCGAGGATGATGCCCACCGCCTGCCGGATCCCGTCCGCGTCCATGGCCCCCACGACCTCTTCCACCCAGGGCGACCAGTGCCGCATGCCGATGTAGCAGCGCCAGCCCGGGGGCCGCAGCACCGCGGAGAGCGCGTGAAGCTGGCGTTCGCTGCGCTCCTTCAGCGGTGAGCACCCGCCGATCAGGCGATAGTGCTCGGAGATCTCGCGAACGACCGCCTGCGGCGTGGGCCGGCCCGAGCGGATGTCCGCCAGGTACCCGGGAACGTCCGCGAGCGAGTCCGGTCCGCCGTAGGTCATGAGCAGCACGCCGAGGGGAGAGCTCATGCGGGCGTGCCCTTCCACTGGTGCACGTGGTCCACGAGCCGCGCCACCGAGTCCATGGGCGTGTCCGGCAGGATGCCGTGCCCGAGATTGAAGAGGTGGCCCCTGCCTCCGGCGGAGGCGAGGATGGCATCGATGCGCGGCCGAAGCTCCCGCCACGGCGCGAACAACGCCACCGGGTCCAGGTTCCCCTGGATGGCCTGCTCGGGCCGGATGCGGCTGCGGTAGGACTCGATGGGCATGCGCCAGTCCACGCCCACCACTTCCCCGCCGCAGCCGGCCACCTCCTCGATGTAGGGCGCGGTGCCCGTGCTGAAGTTGATGACGGGCACGCCCGCCGCCTTCACCGCGGAGAAGAGCTGCCGGTTGTACGGCTGCACGTAGCGCACGTAGTCGTCACGACCCAGCGCGAGGCCCGCCCAGGAATCGAAAACCTGAAGGGCCGCTGCCCCCGCCTTTGCCTGCGCCAGGAGGAAATCCGACAGCACGGTCACCAGCCGTGACATGAGCCTTCGCCACGCGGCCGGTTCGTTGTACATGAGCGCCTTGGTCCGCGCGAAGGTGCGGCTTCCCGTTCCTTCCACGGCGTAGCTGGCCAGCGTGAACGGGGCGCCGCAGAAACCGATGAGCGGCACTCCGCGCGGCGCAAGCTCGGCGCGGGCCAGCCGGATGGCCTCCAGGTGCACGCCCAGGGACTCCGCGGCCGGCGGCACGGCAAGCAGGTCGATGTCACGGGTGCTCCGCAGGGGGTTGGAAACGCCAGGACCTTCTCCCGAGCCGGCGTCGAAGGTCACGGTGAGCCCCATGCCGGCCAGCGGCGGGAGGATATCCATGAAGATGATCGCCGCGTCCAGCGGGAAACGCTTCAGCGGCTGCAGCGTGACCTCCACGGCAAGCTCGGGAGAACCGAGCATCTCGCTCATGGAATGGCGCTCCCGGATGGCGCGGTACTCCGGAAGGTAGCGGCCGGCCTGCCTCATGAGCCACACCGGCGTGGGGGTGGCCGGCTCCTGCCGGCAGGCAGCCAGGAACGCGTTCATGCGGACGGCGCCTGCCAGGCTGCCCGACCGATGAAGAACGGACCCAGCCGGGCAAGGTACTTCGAGGTCTGGCGCGTCTTTCTCATCCGCTGCACCACCGCGGACAGCGGGTACAGCTCCGACCCGAGTATCCCGATGATGAAGTCGTTGTCGTCACGCGAAAGCCCGTGGCAGGCCAGGCGGATGTCGTGCGCCACGCCGGCCTTCCCGTACTGCTGGCCCACCCCGCCGTGCTCCGCCAGCACCGCGCGCTGGTCCTTTTCCGTCAGCTCCTCGAAGGAGCCGGATCTGCGAAGCGGATACCAGATGACCCACGGCAGCTCGGGGCTCAGCAGCCGGCTGCGGGGCCGGGTGATCAGCGCCTCCTCGAGGTCCGCCTCCCACCCCATGGAGTACGTGCGGCCGAGCATCGTGTACTCGTCCCGCAGGCGCAATCCGGCAAACGGTTCTGACAGGAGCAGGGGCCGTACCGTGTCCAGGAAATACCCGGGGTCTTCCGAGAACGAGAGGAAGCCGAACCCCGTGGGATCGTTCACGTCCTCGTAGAGGACGCCGTCTACTCCGCGCCCCTCCATGGCGGCGCTGACAGCGGCCAGGTCGCGGCAGCCGTTGAATACGAGAAGCTGCACGAACAGCCGCCGGTCCATCCGCTGGGGCTCGCCGTTCCGTGGCCGGCCCTTCTCTTGCAGGTCGATGCCGGGCGCCGGGGGAGCCGGCGCGGCAGGGGTGGTGGTCACGACATCAGCCATCGGGCCGCCTCCTTGGCGTGGTAGGTGATCACGAGGTCGGCGCCGGCTCGCCGGATGCCGGTGAGCGTTTCCATCACGGCGGCGCGCTCGTCCAGCCAGCCGTTGCCGGCCGCGGCCTTCAGCATCGCGTACTCGCCGCTCACGTTGTACGCGGCAATCGGGCGCTCGGGGAACCGGTCCCGCAGCATGCGCACCACGTCCAGGTACGGGAGCGCCGGCTTCACCATGAGGATGTCGGCTCCCTCCGAGACGTCCAGCTCCGCCTCGCGCAGCGCCTCTCTCGCGTTGGACGGGTCCATCTGGTGGCTGCGACGGTCCCCGAACTTCGGCGCGCCTTCCGCGGCCTCCCGGAACGGACCGTAGAACGCCGATGCGTACTTCACCGCGTAGGACATGACGGGAAGGTGGCCGTAGCCGCCGGAATCCAGCGCGCCGCGGATGGCCCCGACCATTCCATCTATCATCCCGCTGGGGGCGATGAGATCGGCGCCGGCCGCGGCATGGGAAAGGGCAATCAGGCCGAGCACGTCCCGTGTCGGGTCGTCCAGCAGGTAGCCCTCCGGCAGGGAGGGCACCGGCCGCGGCGAGCCGGTGTTCAGGATGCCGCAGTGGCCGTGGTCGGTGTACTCGCACAGGCACACGTCCGTTACCACCACGAGCTCCGGGCACCTGTCCTTGATCGCTGAAATGGCTTGCGGGATGATGCCGTGAGCGTCGTGGCTCTCCGACCCCTGGGCGTCCTTCACCGCCGGGATGCCGAACAGGAGCACGGCCTTCACGCCGGCGTCCGCCGCCTCCCGCGCCTCCTGGGCAAGGTTCTCCACGGACAGTTGAAATACCCCGGGCATGGAGCTGACCGGCCGGCGCACTCCCCGGCCGTGCACGGCAAACAGCGGGTAGATGAGCTGGGAAGGCGAAAGGCGCGTCTCCCTCACCATCTCCCGGAGCGCCGGCAGGCTGCGAAGCCGCCGGGGCCGGTCCGCCGGGCGGCCGGCCGTTGACGTGCCGTTCGACACCTGACGCAGGAGAGATGATGCCTCGGCCCGTGTCATGTGGGTACCCTCCGGGCATTCGAAAAGTAGCCGGCCAGGGCGTCAATGAGCCCCGCCGCCGAATGGGTTCCCGCCTCCACGTCCACGCGCAGCCCGCACTCCCGGGCGGCGGACGCGGCGGCAGGTCCGATGCAGGCAACCACGGCGCCACGAACGGCAGAGGCCCACTCCGGGCTGCGCTGGAGCTGGCGGCACCACGCGCTGGCGGCGGAGCCGCTGGCAAACAGCACCGCATCCACACCCGGGCGAAGGAGCGCGAGCTCATCGTCAGTGGGAATCCGGGGCTCGGTCCGATAGACCGGTATCTCCTCTACCCGCGCACCGGCGCGACGCAGAGCCTCGGCCGCATCGTCGCGGCCCTCCCGCGCTCGGGGAAGGAGGACGCGGGAGCCGGCAAGCGCGGGATCTTTCCCTCTCATCTCCTCCGCGGCATCCGCTCCGGAGTGGGAGGACGGCACGAGGCGGACCGGGACGCCGGCCCGGTCCAGCGCCGCGGCGGTGGTCGGACCCACGGCAGCGACGCCGGGGGCCGCGTCGTTCCACGCGAAGCCCGGCCGAACGTCCCGCAGCCGTCGGGCAAACAGCTCGGCGCCGGTCACGCTGGCAACGAGCACCCAGCGGAACTCCTCCAGGCAGCGGAGGGCGGCATCCAGCCGGGAGGTATCCTCCAGGGGGTGCGTGCAGATCATCGGGATGGACACGGGAGAGGCACCGGCCGCGGACAGCTTCCGGCACGTTTCCTGGGAGTGCTCGATGGGCCGGGTCACCACCACGCGCAGCCCGCCGAGCGGTCCGGAGGATGCGGCGGGCGGCGGGGCGCTGCCGGCAATCAGCCGGGCCGCTCCCTGCGCAAGAGCGCTCCCCGCCAGGGCTTGCGCAAGCGCGAGGGCATCGTCCCCTTCCGCGTGGACGTTCACGATCTCGGAGCCATCCAGGGAGCCTACCCTGGCCTGCATGACGGTGCGAATTCCCGCGGAGCGCGCGTAGGCGGCCACGGGCGCAGAGCACCCTCCCCCCAACGCGCGGAGGAATGCGCGCTCGGCGTCCGTCTCCGCCCTCAGCCGCGGCTCGTCTATGGCGGAAAGAAGTCGGCGCACGTCGGCGTCCCCGGCGCGGCACTGCACGGCGATGGCACCCTGCCCGGGCGCGGGAAGGAATGCTTCCAGGTCGAGCCACTGGCTGATCTTGTCCGCCAGGCCCAGGCGCACCACGCCGGCCGCGGCCAGGAGGGTGGCATCGAACTCGCCGGTCTCCACCTTCCTGATCCGGGTCTCCACGTTGCCCCGGATGGGCCGCACCACGAGGTCCGGCCGCCGGCTCAGGAGCTGCGCCTGCCGACGTGTGCTGCTGGAGCCCACCACGGCGCCGGTCGGAAGCTGGTCCAGCCTCCGACCGCCCCGGGAGACGAGCACGTCCCGCACATCCTGCCGGCCCAGCACGGCGCCGATGTACAGGTCCCGCGGGTCCTCTATGGGCAGGTCCTTCAAGGAATGGACGGCGATGTCGATCCTGCCGTCCCTCAGCTCCCGCTCGATTCGTTCCGTGAACGCGCCGTCTCCACCGATCTCCGCAAGCGGGCGGTCCAGGATGTCGTCTCCCCGGGTCTCGATGGCCACGAGCTCACACTCCGCCCCGTGGCGGCGCAGCAGGGCAGCCACGGCTTCCGACTGCCACCGGGCCAGCCGGGACGACCGTGTCCCGAGACGGATTCTCATTTCGCGTCCCCGGTTTCCGCGGCCAGGCGGAACAGGTCCTTCAGCGCGTCGGCGTAGGCGGCCGCGTGTCCGTTTCCTGCCTCCGCGCGCAGCCGGGTTGCCGGATCGTGCAGGAGCCGTGCCACGAGCGAGGAGGCCAGGTCTTCCACGTGTCCCCATGCACGGTCGTCCAGGTGGGGAAGCTGCTGGCGCGCGCGGGCCAGCACGTCTTCCCGGATGACCGCGGCCTTCTTCCAGAGGCCGCCGATCACCGGCCGCAGGGCAAGCTCCACCATTCGCATGCGAAGCTCGGCGAGCTCCTCCCGGATGATCCGCTCCCGGGCCGGGTCGGGCGCTTCCGGCCCGGAGGTGTCCTTCAGAGAGTCGATGTCCAGCAGGCTCACCCCGGGAACCAGGGAGGCCACGGGGTCTATTGTCCGGGGAACGCCCAGATCCACGAGCACGAGCGGCCGTCGGGGCCGAGCCTGCATCGCGGCGCTGACCATGCTGGCGGTCACCACGCGGGAGGCGGCGGCCGTGGCGCTGACCAGCACGTCACATTCGGCGAGGAGCCCGGCCAGCCGGGACGCGGGATGCACGCTGCCTCCCCAGCGCGCCGCCACTTCCGCGGCCCGCTGGGCGCTTCGGCTCACCACGTCCACGCGCTTCACGGAGAAGCCGCGCAGGCTCTGCAGCACGAGTCGTCCCACATCGCCGGTCCCCACCACCACGACGTGCGCGCGGTCCAGCGTCCCGGCCGCGCTCACCGCCCGGGCCACGGCCGCGGAACCGGCGTTTGCCGTGGCGCCCTTCCCGATGCCGGCCCGGCCGCGGGCGCGGCGGCCGCCGCGAAGCGCGTACTGGAACAGGGTGGAGAGAACCGCCCCGACGGTTCCGGCGGCCTGGGCCCGCGCGTAGGAGCGCGTCACCTGCCCGGCGATCTGCGACTCACCGATCACGAGGGAATCGAGCCCGCACACGACGCGGAACAGGTGCTCCGCCGCGGCCCAGCCGTCCCGCCTCACGAGCCGGATGCCCAGATCCTGCCGGGACAACCCGGACCGGGTGCACAGCATGTCGATGAGCCCGTCCGGAAGCCCGGCCAACGCGTCCGCATCTGCGCCGCCCCCGGCACTCGTGGCCCCTCGGGGCGAGAAATAGATCTCGGTGCGGTTGCAGGTGGACACCACGACGCCTTCTACCTGCCGGCGGCCGTGCTCGTCCCGCGGGCGGAAGTGCTCCAGCGCGCTGGGAAGAGCCTCCGCGGGAATGGCCAGGCGTTCCAGGAGATCCAACGAGGCCTCGTGGTGGCTGACACCGACGCAGGAAAACGTGAAATCAGGAAATGCCGCGACGCCCACCTTGGATCGACCACCCTCCGGCTCGGCGCCACGGACCGACATGGAATCCGTGACGGCCCGTGGCGCTCCCCGCACACCAGAAGTGACGTTCCGCAACCGCCGGAGGTTACACTCGGTGCCACCGTGATGAGGACTGCCGCCGCTGGTTTTGCTCTGTCCGTTGATCAAGCTAATCAGCGGCCGGGGCGAAGTCAATCGGGGGGCAGTCGCGCCCGCGCTCGCGATTCGCCGGAGCCTACCGCTTCTCCTTGTAGATGCGCGTGAAGGTCTTCCCCATGTCGGTGTACTTGTCGTCCTTCTCCGCGGCCGACGTGGCGGGGAACTTGCCGCGGAAGTACTCGTGGACGTAGTCGATCCGTGTGAGCAGGTTGTCCGCCACGGCGCGGGAGAGCTTCACCCGCTCCGGGTGGAACCGGAGGCACGTCTTGCACAGCTCCTGCAGCATCTTCTTGCCCACCTTGCGGAACCCGGAGAAGCGCTGGTCGAAGAACACCATGTCGTAGCCGCGGAAGTGCTCCACCTTCAGCGGCGTGAGGTAGC
>DASRZR010000097.1:0-10438 GCA_035686185.1 Spirochaetia bacterium
CAAAGGAATGCTTCAACGGCCTTGCCTGCCGAACGCGTGAACGAGGTCGTCAAGCTCTTCCAGGACCTGGGAAGACTCCAGGGCCTGACCGTGCCGCAGCTCATCGACCTGTTCCTGTAAAAGGGAGTCAGCGCACTCCCACAATCGGCGCTGCCGCTCCGCACTTCGAGCACGCGCCGCCCGCCACGCCCGTTACCCGCACGGCGTATCCCATGCGGCGCACCAGCACGTTCCCGCACTCGGCGCACGCTGTGTTGCACTCCTCTGAGCCGAGGTTGCCCACGTACACGTAGCGCAGGTGCTTGCGCGCAAGGTCCGCCAGGCTTCGCAGCGCGCGCGGCTCAGTGGCAGGGATGCTGTACTTGTAGTCGGGGTGGTAGGCGGAGAGGTGCAGAGGGATATCGCGGCCGAGTGATGCCACGAAGCGCGCAATGCCTTCGATCTGGGCCGGGTCATCGTTCTTCGTCGGGATGACGAGCGTAGTGACCTCCAGGTGAACGCGGCCAGCCGCCTGCTGGAGGAACCGCAGCACCTCCTTCAGAGAGCCGCTCGTTTCATTTCTATAGAAAGACTCATCGAATCCTTTCAGGTCAATGTTCGCCGCATCGATCAACGGCAGGATCTCATCGGCAGGCTCGGGGTTCAGGTAGCCGTTGGATACCAACACGTTCTTCAGGCCGGCCGTCCGGGCCAGCCGGGCGCACTCCAGGACGTACTCCGCGTGCACCAGCGGCTCGGAATACGTGTAGGCGATTCCAAGCGAATGCTCCCGCACCGCCGTCTCCACCAGCTCCCGCGGTGGGATGAACCGTGTGCCCGCCTCCGTGCCCTGGGAGATCTCCCAGTTCTGGCAGAACCTGCAGTGAAACGAGCATCCGACAAAGCCCGCGGAAAGGATCCGCGCGCCGGGATGGAAGTGGTACAGCGGCTTCTTCTCAATGGGATCCACCGCGAGAGAGGACACGCAGCCGTAGAAGGGGAGGGCGAGCGCGCCGTCCCGCCAGCGTCTCACGCCGCAGGTGCCGGCATGCTCGCGGCTGATGAGGCACCGGTGCGGACAGAGCTGGCAGGAGACGCGGCCGTCCGGCCGGACCTCGAACCAGCGCGCCTGCGCTTCCGCCTGCACCGGCTCACCTCCTCATCGCCGGATCAGATACGGGCCTTGATGGCCTCCACCTTGTCCGTCTTCTCCCACGAGAAGCCTTCCCGTCCGAAGTGCCCGTAGCTCGCGGTGGCGCGGTAGATCGGCTTCAACAGGTCCAGCGTCTTGATGATGCCCTGCGGCGTGAGGTCGAACACCTCGGAGACCGCCTTCTCTATCTTCTCGTCAGGGACCTTGCCCGTGCCGAACGTGGAGACGTACAGCGACACCGGCTTGGCGATGCCAATGGCGTAGGCCACCTGCACTTCACACTTCTCGCAGAGACCGGCCGCTACGATGTTCTTGGCCACGTAGCGCGCCATGTAGCAGGCGGAGCGGTCCACCTTGGTGGGGTCCTTGCCGGAAAAGGCGCCGCCGCCGTGGCGCGCCATGCCGCCGTAGGTGTCCACGATGATCTTGCGGCCCGTGAGGCCGGTGTCTCCGTGCGGCCCGCCGATGACGAACCGGCCCGTGGGGTTCACGTGGTAGACGGTGCTGGCGTCCAGCAGCTCCGCGGGAATGGCCTTCCTGATGACCGTCTCCACCAGCGCTTCCTTCAGGTCCTTGTAGGAGATCTCCTCATCGTGCTGGTGAGAGAGGACCACGGTGGAGACGTGGCGGGGCTTGTCATCCACGTACTGCACGGAGACCTGGCACTTGCCGTCAGGACGCAGGAACGGAAGGCTTCCGTTCTTGCGCGCCGTGGAGGCGGTCTCCATGATCTTGTGCGCCAGGCTGATGGGCGCCGGCATGAGACTGGGAGTCTCCGTGCAGGCGTAGCCGAACATCATGCCCTGGTCCCCGGCTCCCATCTCCTGGTGAAGGCCGGTGCCGTTCACGCCCTGCGCGATGTCCGGTGACTGCCGCTGGATGGTGGAGACCACGGAGCAGGATTCCCAGTCGATTCCGTAGGCCGGGTCCGTGTACCCGATTGACTTCAACACGCCGCGCACGAGCACCGGCAGGTCGATGTAGCCGTTCGTCGTGATCTCCCCGCCTACCAACACCAGCCCGGTGGTGGTGAAGCTCTCGCAGGCGACGTGCGAGGTCGGGTCCTGGCGCAGCGCCTCGTCCAGGACGGCGTCCGAGACCTGGTCGCAGACCTTGTCCGGGTGTCCTTCTCCGACGCTTTCCGACGTGAATACGAACTCTTTTCTCTGACTCATGAAGCGCGCTCCTCGAACGAAGAGTGGCTAAAATCCAGGCGGGCTTTCTTACTGCGGGTCCTGGTTTTTAGCACTTTTTAACGTGGTTGCAATATGCCGCAAATCACTCCACGGGATCCACGATCCAGGAACCGATACTACGCGGCGGCCCGCTGCCCGTCAAGGGCGCGCTGTCAGTCGATGCCTTCCCGGGCCGGCGTGCCGCCGCCAATCCTCATGGGCTGGCCGGTGGACTCCAGCACGGACAGCCACAGCGGGTCCTCCGTGGAGAGCACCTTGCGCCGCGAGATGGCCAGCGCGATGGGAACGTGAGTGAACTGGCCGTTCCACTGCCCGATGATCATGCCGGTCTTCCCGGCCATGCCCGCGTGGACGGCGTTCTGGGCGAGCTGGATGCAGTAGATGGCGTCATGAGCGTTGGCCGCCACGGACCGGACCATGTAGCTGGGGTCTATGTACTTGATGTTGACGTACAGGTCCGTGTTCTTCTTGAAGTAGTCCTTGAGGCTCGTCTTCAGGAAGACGCCGATGTCCCCCAGGACGGGATTGCCGGACTCGTCCTTCTTGCCGGTCTTGTCCTCCACGTATTCCTGCCCCGCGCCCTCCGCCACGATGATCACCGCGTGGTCCCTCTGGCGCAGGCGCTGCTCGGTGAGCGCGCACAGGCCGAAGCTGCCGTCCATTCCGAACGGCACCTCCGGGATCAGGCAGAAGTTCACCTCGTTCAGCGCCAGCGCGGCATTGGCGGCGATATAGCCCGACATCCGTCCCATGACCTTCACGATGCCGATGCCGTTGGGCGCGCCGATGGCCTCCGTGTGCGCGCTGCGGATGGAATCCGCCGCCACGGAGAACGCGGTCTCCAGCCCGAAGGTCCTCTCCACGAAGGCGATGTCGTTGTCTATCGTCTTGGGAATCCCGATGACGGAGATGGGCAGCTTGCGCTTCGTGACCTCCCGATGGATGTCCAGCGCGCCGCGCAGCGTCCCGTCCCCACCGATGGTGAACAGGAGCGCGATGCCCTTGCGCTGGAGGAAGTCCACGATCTCCCCGGCGTCCTGCTCCCCGCGGGAGGAGGAGAGGAAGCTTCCCCCGCGCTCATGGATGTCCTTGACGTCCTCCGGGCTCAGGGGCAGCGGCTCGTAGCCGTACTTGGGAATGAAGCCCCGGTAGCCGTAGCGGATGCCGAGGATGGACCGTACCCCGTAGCGGTAGTGCAGCTCGAAGACCAGCGTGCGCACCACGTTGTTGATGCCGGGGCACAGCCCGCCGCACGTCACGATGGCCGCCTTCACCCGGGCCGGGTCGAAGAAGATGTTGCGCCGGGGACCGGCCCCCTCGAAGGCGGGGACGTCGGCCCCGCTCTTGACGGCGGAGACCACGCGGTCCCGATCCGTGTCATAGAGCACGCCGCGGCCCTCCGGCACGTAGTCCACCTCGCCGTCACCGCCAATGCTCCCCAGCCCGAGCGGAGAGGGGATCCTGGCCTCCCCCAGGGAGGCCACCTCGAGGTCCTTCTTTTCCAGCTTCAGATCTTCCATGACTTTTTCAACCCCATCTTTTCCTTGACCTCGAGGATGGTCTCCCGCGCCACGGCGCGGCAGGCGGCCGCATTCGCCTCCAGGCGGTCCTCCACCTCGGTCTGACCGGGGGCCGAGAGGGCGGCGTAGCGGTCCTGGATGGGCTCCAGCACCTTCATGAGATTGGCGTGGAAACGCTTCTTGCAGTCGATGCACCCGATGCCGGCCGTGGTGCAGCCGGTGTGGATCTCGCTGAGCTCGGGTTCCGGTGTCACCAGCTTGTGGTAGCTCCAGATGGTGCACTTCTCCGGAGTGCCCGGGTCCGTGCGCTTGATCCGCGCCGGGTCCGTCTTGGCCGGCCGGAGCTTCTCCCAGATCTCGTCTGGCTTCTCCAGGATGCCGATGGTGTTGCCCTTGCTCTTGCTCATCTTGGCATCCCCGTCCAGGCCGACGACGCGCGGCGTGGGGGTGAGCAGCGCCTGGCATTCCGGGAACGTCTGGCCGAAGCGCGCGTTGAAGTGCCGCGCCACCTCGCGGGTGAGCTCCACGTGCTGGACCTGGTCCTCTCCCACGGGCACCACCTCCCCCTTGTACAGGAGGATGTCCGCCGCCTGCAGCACCGGGTAGTCCAGGATCCCCGCATTCAAGGTGGCGCGGAACTGCTCCCGCTTGTCCTTGAACTGGGTCATGCGTTCCAGCTCTCCCAGCGGGGTGACGGTGTTGAAGAACCACGTGAGGTCTGCGTGCCCCGGTACCTCCGACTGCACGAACAGCCGGGTCTTCTCCCTGTCGATTCCGCACGCGTACAGCGTGGTGGCCACTTCCTTCACCCGGGCCGGCATCTCCGCCGGCTCGTACGGGATGGTGATCGCGTGAAGGTCCACGACGGAGATGTACGAGGTGTACTGGTCCTGCAGGCGGACCCAGTTGGCAATCGCCCCGAAATAGTTGCCAAGGTGGATGTTCCCCGTGGGCTGAATGCCGGTAAACAGGACCTTCACGCGCTCCTCCTCTGGTACAGGCTCCCTCGCACGGTAACGGCCGGCGCGTCGCCTGTCAACGTTTGCTTCGCGCGGCTTCTCATCAGTAAATTGAATGGTGGAGACGCGATTGACTCCGCGGGAGCGGCTCGTCCGCGAGGGACGGCCGACGGGAGGGGGACGGGAGACGCGGAGGGGCCGGCTGGCCGCCGCGGCTGGGGCCTCCGGAGAGAGGACCACCCCACGTTGTCACCGGAGAATCGCGGGGAGACAACGGAGATGAATACGGACCAGCATCGAAAAACGCAGTTTTCGATATTCTACGTGGTGGCCGGGCTGCTGATCATCCTCGGCCTGCAGTGGTACATCGGCGGCGGGGCCAGCACGGAGGTCGCCTACAGCGACTTCAAGTCTGCGCTTTCCAGCGGCAAGGTGCGGGATCTCTCCGTGTCACCCACGGACATCCAGGGCACCATGGTGGGGCCTTCCGGCCAGATCACGCCGTTTCACACCACGCGCGTGGACGAGCCGGACCTCGTGAAGCAGCTCGCGGACAAGGGCGTGAAGTTCACCGGCCGTCCGCAGGGCTCGATCCTGGGCAGCATCCTCACCTGGATCCTGCCGGTGGCCGTCATGTTTGCCCTGTGGAACTTCTTCATGATGCGCATGGGCGCCGGCGGACCGGGAGTGCTCAGCATTGGCCAGAGCAAGGCCAAGCTCGTGGCGGACACCGGCGCCCGGCGCATCACCTTTGGGGACGTGGCCGGCATCGACGAGGCCAAGGAGGAGCTGCAGGAGGTCGTGGAGTTCCTCAAGACCCCGCAGCGTTTCGAGACGCTGGGCGGGAAGATCCCCCGCGGCATCCTCCTGGTGGGCGCGCCGGGCACCGGCAAGACGCTGCTGGCCAAGGCGGTGGCCGGGGAGGCGGGGGTGCCGTTCTTCAGCATCTCCGGCTCCGAGTTCGTGGAGATGTTCGTGGGCGTGGGCGCGGCGCGCGTCCGGGACCTGTTCGGACAGGCCTCCGCCAAGGCGCCCTGCATCATCTTCATCGACGAGCTGGATGCGCTGGGCAAGGCGCGCGGCTACAACCCCATGGGCGGCTACGACGAGCGGGAGCAGACGCTGAACCAGCTCCTCACGGAGATGGACGGCTTCGATACGCGAAAGGGCGTCATCATCATGGGCGCCACGAACCGTCCCGAGATCCTGGACCCCGCGCTGCTGCGGCCCGGACGCTTTGACCGCCAGGTGGTGGTGGACCGCCCCGACCTTGCCGGCCGGGAGGCCATCCTGCGGGTACACATCCGCGGCGTGAAGCTCTCCCCGGAAGTGGATCTCCACCTCATCGCCCAGAGGACTCCGGGCTTTGTCGGCGCGGACCTGGCGAACATCGTGAACGAGGGCGCGCTGCTGGCCGCCCGGCGCGGCAAGACCGAGGTCACCCCCGATGAGCTGAGCGAGGCCATTGACCGCGTGGTGGCGGGGCTGGAGAAGAAGAAGCGGCTCATCAGCCCGAACGAGAAGCGGATCGTGGCCTTCCACGAGTCCGGCCACGCGGTGGTGGGCCATTTCCTGGGAAGCACGGACGCGGTGCAGAAGATCTCCATCGTGCCGCGCGGGATCGCCGCGCTGGGGTACACGATCCAGCTCCCCACGGAGGACCGCTACCTCGTTACGAAGAAGGAGCTGGAAGCCAAGCTCGCCTCCCTGCTGGGCGGGCGCGTGGCGGAGGAGGTGTTCTTCTCCGACGTGTCCACGGGCGCCCAGAATGACCTGTTCAAGGCAACGGATATCGCCCGCGCCATGGTCAAGGAATACGGGATGAGCTCGCGCATGGGACTGTCCTCCTACGAGCGGCCGCACAACCCCTTCCTCAAGGGGGAAGCCTACATGCCGACGGAGAAGGAATACTCGGAGAAGATCGCGGCGGAGATCGACGAGGAAGTGAGGCGGATCCTGGCGGATGCCTATGACAGGGCCCGGTCGATCATCGAGCAGAAGCGATCCACCGTGGAGGCGGTGTCCGCCCGTCTCCTGGAAAAGGAAGTGATGGACCGGGACGAGTTCCTGCGGGTGGTAGAGGAAGCGGCCTCCGAGGGGCCGAACGTCAAGCTGGCGTAGCCGCCGGGGCGCCGGCCACCGCGCTCTTCAGGGCCCGCTCACCGCGGGACTGGATGTAGCTGAGAAGGGCGTGGTGACCGCCTTCCTCGAACGAGAGGAACTGGAAGCCCATCTCCTCCCGGTTGCGCGTGACCTTGCAGGTCACCGCGATCAGGCGTTCCCCGACCCGAAGCGAGCAGTTCCTGAGCTCTGTCCCGGCCGCAAGGTCTTCCACCGCGGACGGGCGGGCCGGAAGGAAGCTGGAGCCCTGGATGGAGATCTCCTTCACCCGGCCGCTTACGTAGGCAAGCCGGCGGGGATGCGTGAACGCAAACCCCAGCTCTCCCGGTGCCGTGGGCACGAGCCGCGTGAAGGTGCGCTTGTCCTGGACCGCCTGGTAGCGTCGGATGATCTCCTCCAGCCGGTAGAGCTCTTCCTTCTCCGTCAGGGAGGGCCCGAGGATCCCGTTGGCGCCCAGGTGAGCAGCCTTGGCGGCCTCCTCCATCTCGAAGTCCGGCGGCGTCACGAGCAGGAAGATCAGCTCGTCACGGGCGTGGCGCTCCCGCGCCACCTTCAGGAGCGGCTTCCAGTGCCGCGGGAAGTCCGCCGCGTTGAACAGGATGGCGTCCGGGGCCAGCTCTTCAAGCTGCTCCAGAACGCGGACGGGATCCGAGACGTGCTCCAGCGTGAAGCCGAGCGGCTTGAGGTGGTAGCGGAGGGAGGCGGCGTGCTCGCTGGAGGCCGCCACGAGGATCATCTTCATACGGCCCTGCGGTTCCTGTCCCGGACCAGTATCCCGGCGGCGGGGCTCAAGATCAAGGGCAGCGCCCGGATCACTGCGTCCCGAGGTTGCGGATGCTGTAGTCGTCGATGACCCACCACTTGTCGCTGCGCACCAGGTGGTAGGTGTAGGACTTCAGCTCCGTGTAGTCCGGGTACTTGAACTTCTCCAGCACCTGGACCGTTGCTTCCGCGGGCGTGTAGCTGGTGTTCTGGATGTCGAATGACGTGGGCACCACGCTGATGTCCTGCCGGATGGTTTGCGCCTCCAGTTGCTGGCGGAACTGCTCCACCATCTGGCGGCGCATCGCCTCCGTGGCGTTGCGGTAGGAGCGATCCTTTTCCGGGTTCTTCCGCAGCAGGGAGTCCAGGTCCAGGTACAGGAAGAACTTTTCCCACTGGCTCTTCTGACGGGCGGCGATGGTGAAGCCCACCACTTCGTCCGGGGGAAGGACCTGCCGGGCGTTGAGCGCTCCCGTCTGGGCCTCCACCACGGCCTTCTCTTCCTCGGTGACCACGGCCGGTCTCACGTTCAGGGCCAGCCGGTTGGACGTTACGCCAACGGAGCCCATTCCGCGGAACAGGTCGGGATAGAACGTGGCCTGTACCACGTACTGGCCGGCGGAATCGAAGCGCACGTACTCGGTGAGGTCCACCACGATCCCGTACTTCTCTCCGGGCTGCAGGTCCATCTCCCGGAAGAACACCGGTTGATCCGAGCTCCGGCCGGTGGTAAATTGCCGGGCGTGCTCCAGGCCGACATTCGTGGTGGACCGTACGTCGAACTCGAAGTTGAAGTACTTGTTGTCCGCCACCTTGAACCGCAGCGTGTCTATTCCGGTGTTGGTGATGACCGCTTCGATCTTGATGGGGTCCCCCAGGAAGTAGACCTTCTGGTCGAAGAAGCGCACGCTGAACTGCTGGGGAGTCACAACGGGGGCGCCCGGAGCGCCCGCCGGTGCGGATGCCATGACGCTTCCCGGCGCGCCGGAGGAGACGCTGCCGGCGGTGGACCCGCTGCCGGTTGCGGCCTGCGCCCAGAACGGGCAGGCCACGGCCAAGAGTATGAGGACGACGGTGACTGTCTTGCTCACGAGGCGTACTCCCTTCCTTAATATTCGGTAAATCCCCGGCGAAATCCATGGCAAACTTGTTCCGACAGCAGATCGAGCGGCATTTCGCCTCCTCCAAGGCGCTTGCCTCTGCCCGCGCCGCCAGCCGCGCGCCCGGTGTCATCGACATACTGGGCCCCAAGGGCGCCTACCTCTCGCTCGTGCTGGATGTCCTGCACGGCAGGGAAGAGGGTCCCTCCCTGGTGGTCACGCCCACCGAGCGGGAGGCGGAGAACGTCGTGCAGGACGTGGAAGCGCTGGGAAAGCGCCCCGCCGTGGTGTTCCCCTGGTGGGAGACCGCGCCCTACGAGGGGGCCAGCCCCCTGGCATCCCTGTTCGGTGCGCGCGTGCGGGTTCTTTCCGCCCTTCTCTCCCGGCAGGCGCTTACAGTGGTGGCTCCTCTGCGTGCCTTTCTCACGCCGGTTCCTGACCCGGCGTCCTTGACCTCCCGCAGCTTCACGGTGACCAAAGGACAGAAGCTGGACCCCCAGGAGGAGGCGGACCGCCTTACCCGGGAAGGCTACCTGCGCGTGCCCAGCGTGAGCGTGCACGGGGAGTTCGCCATCCGCGGCGAGGTGGTGGACGTCTGGGTCCCCGGCCAGCCGCAGGCCGCGCGCATCCTCCTTGATTTCGATGAGGTGACGGCCATCCGCACGTTCGACCCGCTTGACCAGGGGTCCACCGGCGCGGTGGATTCCCTGCAGGTCACCCCGTGCCGGGAGGTGGCGCTGACGGAAGAGGCGGCAACCGCCATCGCCGCGGCGCTGGAGGAGCAGGGCTTCTCCCGGCAGGAAGCCTCCGAGCGCGCCGCCGGCCTCCGGGAGGACCCCGAGGCCAGCGGCGCGGAGCTGTTCTTCCCGCTGTGCTTCCCGCGTCATTACTCCCTGCTGGACTACCTGCCCGCGGGCGCGCTGGTGTCCGTGGTGGACGGGGATCGCGTGCAGTCGAACGCGGCGGCGCTTCGCAAGGAGTACCAGGAGCTGTTCCGCCGGGCGCGCTCGAAGAAGCACGTAGTCCCGGGTCCGCAGAGGATCCTGATGGAGCTGGACCCTCTCCTGGCAGCGGCCGGCCGGCGCGCGGACTTCCCCGCCCTGGCTTCCTCCCAGGGCACCTCGGTCACGCTCCCGTGTGACGGCCCGCGCTCGTTCTTCGGGAACTTCACGTTTTTCCGGGAGGAGGTGGAGATCTCCCTGAAGAACGGCTACCAGGTGTTCATCTTCGCCGTCTACGACGTGCAGGCGGAGCGTCTCCGCCATATCCTGAAAGACCTTCCGGTGCAGATCCTGCCGCAGAGCATCTCGGGAGGGTTTGCGCTCCCCGCGGAGGGAGACGCGAAAGCCGGCCGGATCCTCGCCATCCAGGAGGCGGAGATCTTCGGCCGCAAGCGCCGGATCCCGCGCTCCGTGGGCACCGCGCGAACCGCTTCCATAGACAGCTTCGTGGAGCTTTCCATCGGAGACCTCGTGGTGCACGTGAACCACGGCATCGGCATGTTCCAGGGCATCGACCGCATCTCCGTTGCCGGCAACGACCGTGACTACATCACGCTGGAGTACGCGGACGGGGAGAAGTTGTTCATCCCCATCGAGCAGGTGAACCTGGTCCAGCGCTACATCGGGCAGGAGGGGAAGAAGCCGCC
>DASRZR010000098.1:0-2063 GCA_035686185.1 Spirochaetia bacterium
GGCGAACACGATGGCTCCCCCCAGCTTGCGGATGCTGTGCTCCAGCCGGGCCACGTGCTGTTTCATCTCCGGCATGCGCAGCTCCACCCGGCCCTGCTCGACGCGGGTCAGGAGGTCATCTACCCGGCGCGGCAGGTGAGCCAGGAGCCGGCCCATCCCGGCAAGCTCTTTCAGCGCCACGCGCCAGCGGGTGCCGCCCTCCTTCCGCAGCAGCCGCTCCATGTAGGGGGCCAGGCTCTTCCAGACGTTGAAATCGGGGTTCAGGCCGGTGGAGATGCCCGCGAGGATGCCCACGCAGCGTCCGAGAAGGATGAGCGTCTCGGGTACCTGGAACGGCATCTCGTAGAGCAGCTCGCTGAACTCATCGGCAAAGATGCGGAACTCCGTGGTGCTCATGCGGAGCATTTCCCGCGTGGATTTCCCCCAGAGCGTGTCGAACAGCCTCCGACAGGCCCTCTCCAGCAGGTCGAGGTCCGCCCCCGGCAGCAGCACGTTCAGTCGCTGGAACGCGCGGACAAGCCGGCTGGAGTCCCGGGTTCCGAAGGCCAGCAGGCTCTCCCTCAGGGCGGAGAATGCCTCCTCTGGCAGGGCGCCGGCCATCCCGAAGTCGACGAAGACAAGCTTCCACTTCCCCGTGCGCGCCGACGACGGGTCGGGAAGCACGAACAGGTTCCCGGGGTGCGGGTCCGCGTGGAAGAAGGCGTCCTCGAACACCTGCTGGAGATAGACGTCGAACAGCCGTTCGGCCACGTCGGCCCGGCGGATGCCCGCGGCCTCGATGGCCGGATAGTCGGTTATCTTGATGGCACCCACGTCCTCGAGCGTCAGCACGCGCCGCGTCGTGTGGGACCAGATCACGCCCGGGACCACCACCTCGGGCCGCGCCGCGAAGTTCAAGGCGAACCTCTCCGCGTTCCTGCCTTCGTGCAGGTAGTCCAGCTCCTCGTACAGGGACCGGCTGAACTCCTGCACCAGCGCGGGAACGTCCACGTGCCGTCGGACGAACCGCAGGCGCCGCAGCCAGGAGCCCGCCACCCGGATGGCGGCAAGGTCCGCTTCCACGATCTGCTCGATGCCGGGGCGCTGGACCTTTACAACTACCGGGGGCGGGAGCGCCTCCGTGGCCTCGCGGCACAGCCGGGCCTTGTGAACCTGGCCGATGGAGGCGGACGCCAGGGGCACCGGATCGAACTCGCAGAACCGGGAGGCAAGCGGTTGTCCGAACTCCGCCTCGATCTCGCCGCGGATCGCCTCGAAGCTTTCCGCCCCGACCTCATCCTGCAGGCCCGCCAGCTCGGAGGTGAACTCCCGGGGCATCACGTCCAGCCGGGATGACAGGAACTGCCCCACCTTGATCAGGACGCCCCCTTTGCGGGCGGCGAGCTGGCGGAATGCCACGGCAATCCGCCGGATCCGGCCCGGACGCGTGCGACGGGAGAGTCCTCCCAGGCCGATTCGCGGCAGGATCACGTCCCAGGCAACCACCGTCACCATGACGCCCGTGAAGAAGCGCATGATCCGGCGATACCGGGATCTCCTCATGACAGCTACTATAGCCCGGCCGCCCCGGGCAGGCTACGCAGCCCAGGGGCATCGCCGCGAAAAAAAGTTCTTGACAGGATCACCCGTGGTATGATATTGGTTGCAATTGGTTATAACCAATATGACCTCAAGCTTGAAAGCAGACAAGAACGACATAATCCAGAAAAACACGCGGGATTCCATCCAGGCCCAGGTCGAGTCTTTCCTCGTGGGCCGGATTGAGTCCGGGGTCTGGACCGTGGGAGCACGGATACCCTCCGAGCGGGACCTTGCCGTGGAACTGGACGTGAGCCGCACCACGGCGCGCAACGCCGTCCTGGCACTCACGGCGCGCGGCCTGTTCGAGAGGTCCGTCGGCCAGGGAACGTTCGTGAAGCGCACCCCCTCTCCCGCGGGCCCTCGCCGGGTCTCCACCGGCACGCTCGGCTACGTGGTGTGCAAGGAAAAATCGGCCCGTCGGCCCATCGCATCGGAAGCCTTCTATTTCGACGTGTTCCTGGGCCTGGAGGAAGAGTCCTCCC
>DASRZR010000099.1:0-11817 GCA_035686185.1 Spirochaetia bacterium
GACGGTTGGCCGCCGTCAGCGCGGAACCGTTGCCCTGCATTACCTCTTCCTTCCTGTCGCCCCGGAGAGACGCTCGGCGAGCAGCGCGGGAATCTGGTCGGGCCGATCCGCCACCGGCACCCCCACGCGCTTGAGCGATTCCACCTTGGCCTCGGCCGTGCCCCGGCCGCCAGAGACGATGGCCCCGGCATGGCCCATGCGTTTCTCCGGGGGCGCCGTGCGCCCGGAGATGAAGCTGGCCACCGGCTTCTTCATCGTGCGGATCATCTCCGCCGCCTTCTCCTCGTCGTCACCGCCGATCTCCCCGATCAGCACCACGCCGTCGGTCCCGGGGTCCGCCTCGAACAGCTCCAGCAGCTCCACGAACTTCGTGCCGATGACCGGGTCCCCGCCCACGCCCACGCAGGTGGACTGCCCCATGCCGGCCTGGGTGAGCGCCCACACCACCTCGTAGGTGAGCGTGCCGCTGCGGGAGATCACGCCGATGGAGCCCGGCAGGTGGATGCGTCCCGGCATGATGCCGATCTTGGCCGCCCCCGGCGTGATGAGGCCCGGGCAGTTGGGGCCGATGAGCCGCGCGCCGGCCTTCGCGATGCGACGGGCCTGCCCGACCATGTCCAGCACCGGCACGCCCTCCGTGATGCACACGATGAGCGGCACCCCCGCGTCCGTGGCTTCGGCGAGCGCGGCCCCGGCCGCCCTGGCCGGCACGAAGATCACGGTGGCATTGGCCCCGGTCTTCTTCACGGCTTCCGCCACGGTGTCGAACACCGGGATGCCGTCCAGGGACTGCCCGCCCTTGCCCGGCGTCACTCCGGCCACGACCTGCGTGCCGTACTCCTTCATGGAGCGGGCGTGAAACGAGCCGTCCCGCCCGGTGATGCCCTGCACGATGACCCTCGTGTCCTTTCCGATCAGGATGCTCATGCGCGGGCCCCCGCGGGCGCGCCGCGGACAACGGCCTGGACCGCTTCCGTGAGGTCGGTGAAGGCGTTGATTCCCGCCCCTTCCAGCATGGCCCGTCCTTCCTTCTCATTCGTCCCGATCAGCCGGATGGTGAGCGGCACGGCCAGCGTGAGCTTCTCCAGCGCCATGAGGATGCCGCGCGCGATGTCGTCGCAGCGCGTGATCCCCCCGAAGATGTTGATGAGGATGGCGGTGACCTTCGGGTTCTTCGTGATGATCCGAAGCGCGTGCAGCACCTTCTCCGGGTTGGAGCTGCCGCCCACGTCCAGGAAGTTCGCCGGGCTGCCGCCGAAGTACTTGATGAGGTCCATCGTGGCCATGGCAAGCCCGGCCCCGTTCACAATGCACCCGATGGTGCCGTCCATCCCGACGTAGGAAAGGCCAGCCGAGCGGGCGTCCATCTCGTCGGCGCCGTACTCCTCGGCGCTTCGGAACGCCTCCAGCTCGGGGTGGCGGAACAGCGCGTTGTCATCGAAAATCACCTTGGCGTCCGCGGCCACCAGCCGGCCCTCCCGGGTCAGGGCGCACGGGTTGATCTCCACCAGGGAGCAATCCTTTTCGGTGAACAGCCGGTACATTCCCGACACGATGTCCCACGCCTGGTCCGCGGTCTTTCCGAACGCGCGCGCAAGCTCCGCCCCGTGGGCCGCGCGGTCCATCCCGCGCTCGGGGTCCACGGAGAACCGCACGATCTTCTGCGGTTCCTTTGCGGCGATTTCTTCTATCTCCATGCCGCCGGAGGCGCTGGCCATGCACTGGACGCTCTTGCCCACCCGGTCAACCGTAAGGCTCACATAGAACTCCGAGGCGATGTCCACGGCGCCTGCCACAAGCACGCGGGACACCACGATCCCCTTGATGCTCATGCCAAGGATCGCGCGGGCGTGCTCGAAGGCCTCCTGCGGGTTCCGGGCCAGCTTCACGCCGCCGGCCTTGCCTCGGCCGCCCACCAGGACCTGCGCCTTGATCATCACCGGGCCGCCCATCTTCTCCGCGATGGCCCGGGCCTCCTCCGGGGTGGAGGCCGTGCTCCCTTCCGGGACCGGGATGCCGTACTCCTTCAGAAGCCCCTTGGCCTGGTATTCATGAAGCTTCATGCCGTGGCCCCCAGGGCCACGGACAGCTCCTGCAGGCCCTTGCGCACGGCCTCCGCGGAGGCGTCCAGGGCTTTCTTCTCCTCTGCCGCCAGCGGCAGCTCCACGATCTTCTCCACTCCGTTCCTCCCCATGATCACCGGCACGCCCAGGTAGATGTCGCGGTAGCCGTACTCCCCGCGCAGGAAGGCGGAAGCCGGGAACAGCCGCTTCTCGTCCTTGATCACCGCCTCCACCATCTTGGCAACGGAGGCCCCGGGCGCGTAGAACGCGCTTCCCGTTTTCAGCAGGCTCACGATCTCCGCCCCGCCGGTGCGCGTCCGCTTGATGAGGCTCTCGATGCTGGCGGTGTCCAGGAGCTGATCCAGCGGGATCCCGCCCACCGAGGTGTAGCGCGTCAGCGGCACCATCTCGTCCCCGTGGCCCCCCAGCACCATGGCCTGCACGTCCCCGGGCCACACGCCAAGCTTCTCCGCGATGAACCAGCGGAAGCGCGTGGAGTCCAGCACGCCCGCCATCCCGACCACCTTGCGCAGGGCGAAGCCCGTCTCCCTCAGCATCACCATGGCGATGACGTCCAGCGGGTTTGTCACCACGATGACCACCGCGTTGGGAGCGCGCGCGGCGATCTCCCTCGCGGCGTGCGCCGCGATGCCGGCGTTCGTCTTCAGGAGGTCCATGCGGTCCATGCCCGGCTTGCGCGCGATGCCGGCGGTCATCACCACCACGTCGCTTCCCTCGATCTCGCCGAAGTCCGTGGTGCCGCGGATGTGCACCTCGTAGCCGCGAAGCGGCGCGGCGTGCAGGAAATCCAGCGCCTTGGAGCCGGCCAGCCCGTCCACCACGTCCACCATGACGATGTCCGCGATGTTCTTCTCCGCGATGTAGTAGACAGCCTTGGCGCCGACGTTTCCGGCGCCAATCACCGATACCTTCATTTCCCCGCCCCTCCCGCTCGAAGGCCATCTGCCGCCGCGCCGTGCGCGGCGCCGTTGACGGCGGCCGCGATCTTGCGGGCTGACTCCTGGAAAACGGCAAGCTCCGCCGCGGTGAGCTCGGGCGTGAGCACGCGGGAGGCACCATGCGCCCCGATCAGCGCGGGGACGCCCAGGGCGACGCCCGTCACCCCGTACTCCCCCTCCAGCACGAGGGACACCGGGAACAGCCGGTTCAGGTTCATGTGGATGGAATCCGCCATCTCGGCGATGGCGGCCGAGGGCGCGTAGTACGCGCTGGATCGCTTGGCCAGCTCCACCACCAGGTCCCCGGCCGTGCGCGTCTCTTCCACGAGCGCGGCCACCTTGTCCGCGGACAGCAGCAGCGGCAGCGGGACGCCTCCCACGCTGCAGTAGCGCGGCAGGCAGATCATGTCGTCGGAATGCCGGCCGATCACCATGGCCGATACTGTCTCCATGGACACGCCGAGCTCGCGCGCGATGAGCGCGCGAAGGCGCGTGGAGTCGAGGATCCCGCCCAGCCCGAGCACGCGGCTGCGCGGCATTCCGGAGGCCCGCGTGAACAGCGTGGTCAGTCCGTCCACGGGCTCGGTGGCGATCAGCACCACGGCGTCCGGCGCCAGGCGGGCGATGTCCGGGGCAAGGGAGGCGACCAGGGAGGCGTTGACGGTGTAAAGCTCCTCCCGCCTCATCCCGGGGGAGCGGATGGCCCCGGCGGCCACAACGACGAACTCCGACCCGCGGATATCCTCCAGCGAATCGGAGCCGTTCAGGAAGTTGCGGTATCGTCGGATGGGCGCCGCTTCCATGATGTCGAGCATCTTGCCGCGAGACAGTCCCGGCTTGATGTCCACGAGAAGCACGTCCGTGACGCCCTTCTCCGCGATGAAGAATCCCGCGTTGGCACCCACGTTGCCGCCGCCGACGATGCTCACCTGGGCCATATCGACCGCCTCCTCGAGCGCCACCCGTCTTCGAGTCTTGGTATGTGAAAATATAAGCGAAATCGCGAACGCAAGCGAGAAGATTTCACGGGCAGGTTCCGCGATTGCGCGCACGAGTTTTTCTTTGACGGCGTCGTGAGCCTGTTATTATACTCATCAAGCCATGCCGAGCACGGGACCCGAGACCCTGATGTCGATCTCCGGATTCCACGTGACGAATACGTTGCTGGCGACGCTTCTCGTGGACCTGGTGATCGTTGCCGTCATCATCGTTGTTCGGCGGCGCCTTTCGCTGGCGCCGGGCCGGTTGCAGGCGGTGGTGGAGAGCATCGTGGAGTACCTGCAGGGGATCATCGACCAGGTAGCCGGTCCCCGCTCCTCCCTGATCTTCCCGTGGGTGGCGGTTTTCTTCATCTATATAGCGTTGTCCAACCTCATCGGCCTGCTGCCGGGGTTCGGCACGCTGGGGTTCTACTCCAAGGCGGACCCCTGGTGGGGAGGGTTCCTCTACCTGCACCTGCCGGATGTCCCGCTCCTGCACGTGAGCACGGCGGACCTGAACGTGACGCTGGCGCTGGCCATCGTCTCCGTCATCGCCACGAATGCCATTGCCATCCGCACCGTGGGGCTGGGGACCTACCTGAAGCGGTTCTTCGCGCTGAACCCGCTGCTGCTGTTCGTCGGCCTGCTGGAGCTGCTGCAGGAGTTCACGAAGTTCGTGACCTTTTCTTTCCGTCTCTTCGGCAACATCTCGGCCGGGGAGGCGGTGCTCGGTACCATGTCGTCTCTTCTCGCGTTCGTCGTGCCCATCCCGTTCCTGGGCTTCGAGCTTCTCGTGGCCCTGATCCAGGGACTGGTGTTCGCCCTGCTCACGATGGCGTTCATGACGATGCTGACCGAACCCCACCACAAGGAGGAATGAGCCAATGTTTACCCTGAGCGTTTCCGGCGGATTGATCATCGCTATCGGCGCCCTGGGACCCGGTATCGCCATCGGGCTGATCGGGGCCAAGGCCATGGAGGCCATCGGGCGGAACCCCGAAGCCACGGGACGGATCGTGCCGAACATGATCCTTGCCATGGCGTTCGCGGAGTCCATCGCCATCTATTCCCTGATCTTCGCGTTCCTGCGCTAGGCTTTCGGCACCGCTACAAGGGAGGTTTCCCATGGAGAGCCTCGGGAAGCTCGGCCTCGACCCGATTCACCTCGCGGCGCAGGTCGTCAACTTCCTCATCATCGGCTGGATCATCTGGCGGTTCCTGCTGAAGCCGCTGCTGGCCACGATGAACGCGCGCCGGGAGAAGATCGCCCAGGGCCTGGCGGACACGGAGAAGGCGAAGATGGCGCTGGAGAACGCCGCCCGGGAACGGGAGAAGATCCTCCAGGAGGCCTCGGCGGAGTCCTTCCGCATTCTCCAGGCGGCGCGGGACGAGGCCGAACGGCTGCGCTCGGCCTCCCTCCAGAAGGCGGGCCGGGACGCGGAACGGATGATCGAGGAGGCCCGGGGCGTCATTGCCCTGGAGCGCCGCGACATGGAGAAGGCCGTCCAGGGACTGTCCCTGCGGCTCTCCGGCCGCATCCTGGAAAAGGTCGTTTCCGACCTGTTCGGTGAGGAAGAGCGCTCCCGGATCGTGGCGCGCGGCCTGGAGCGCGTCGGGGCTGAAATCGCGGCGACCGGGCCATCGTCGGAGACTCCGTGAAGAGGCTCGTTGCCCTGGTCCTCACCGAGGACGGCGACGTGAGGGAGGACGTGGCGGCCCGCATCCTGGCGGAGCTGTCGCGGGCGCAGCTGAAGCTGTTCCTGGCCGCGCTGCGGCGGGAGCTGAAGCGCCGCGTGGTGCAGGTGGCGCTGGCCGGAGACCCCGGGAAGGGCCTGGACCCGGCCATGAAGCGCGCCTACCCGGGCCGGGCGGTGCGCGTGCAGCCGGACCGGGCGCTCGGGGCCGGGGTAAAGGTGAGCGCCGGGGACGATATCGTGGATGCGAGCGTACAGGGCTACATAAGGAAAATCATCGAGGAGCTCGGCAGCACATGAAAGCGGAAGAGCTGGTCAAGCAGATCGAGGAGAAGCTCGGCACCCTGGGCGTGCGGCCCGAGGTTGCCAACGTGGGCCGCGCCATCGGCGTGGCGGACGGGATCGTCCGGGCGGACGGCCTGTCCCGCGCCGGCTACGGCGAGCAGGTGGAGTTCGAGGACGGCCGGCGGGGCCTCATCATGAATCTCGATGAGGACGTTGCCTCCATCCTGGTCCTCTCGGAGGACACCTCCGTGCCGGAAGGCATGGAGGTGCGCGCCACGGGCACCCCGCTGTCCCTGCAGGTGTCCGAAGACCTGCTGGGCCGCGTCATCGACCCGTTCGGGACGGCGCTGGACGGCAAGCCGCTCAGCGTCTCCGGCGGCGCGCGGATGGCGCTGGAGAAGATCGCCCCGGGCGTCACGAAGCGGGCGCCCGTGGACAAGCCGCTGAAGACCGGCGTGAAGGCGGTGGACGCCCTCACGCCCATCGGCAGGGGCCAGCGCCAGCTCCTCGTGGGTGACCGCAACACGGGCAAGACCGCCATCGTGGTGGACACGATCATCAACCAGCGCCGGCGGGACCTGAACCTGCCGCCGGTGATCTGCGTGTACTGCGCCATCGGCCAGAAGCGGGGCAACATCGCGGCCATCGTGCAGAAGCTGCAGGACGAGGGTGCCATGGCGTACACCATCGTGGTGGCCGCCAGCGCCTCGACTCCCGCTTCCATGCAGTACCTGGCGCCGTTCGCCGCCTGCGCCATCGGGGAATACTTCATGGCAAAGGGGCAGGACGCGCTGGTGGTCTACGATGACCTCTCCCGGCACGCCTGGGCCTACCGCCAGATCTCCCTGCTGCTGGCCCGGCCCGCCGGCCGCGAGGCGTACCCCGGGGACATCTTCTACCTGCATTCCCGGCTGCTGGAGCGTGCGGCGCGCATGTCCTCGGCGGAGGGAGGCGGGTCCCTCACCGCCCTTCCTATCATCCAGACGCAGGCCGGGGACATCTCCGCCTACATTCCCACGAACGTCATCTCCATCACGGACGGGCAGATCTACCTGGAGACGGACCTCTTCAACTCGGGCGTACGGCCCGCGGTGAATGCCGGCCTCTCGGTGTCCCGCGTCGGCGGCAAGGCCCAGTCCAAGGCGCTGCGGCAGGTCTCCGGCGTGATGCGCCTGGAGCTGGCGCAGTACCAGACGCTGGCCGCCTTCTCCCAGTTCGGCTCGGACCTCGACGAGGCCACGCAGAAGCGGATCACGCGCGGCAAGCGCATCGTGGAGATCCTCAAGCAGCCCCAGTTCGCGCCCATGGACGACTTCTCCCAGGTCATCGCCATCCACGCGGCCGGCGCCGGGCTCCTGGACGACGTGCCGCTGGAGAAGGTGATCGAGTTCGAGCGCCGGTCCGTGGACCACCTGCGCACCGGGCACGCCGCGCTGAGCGAGAAGATCGCCACCGGCGGTTCCATGGACGCGGCCACGGTGAAGGAGCTGGAAGCCGCCATCTCGGAGCTGGCAAGGAACCTGCGGTAGGCAACGGCCATGCCGGAAAACCTGCGGACCCTCAAGGGTCGAATCCGAACGGCCAGGAACATCGCGCAGCTTGCCAAGACGCTGGAGATGGTGTCCGTGTCAAAGATCCGGCGGGCGCGCACGCTGGCGGACACGGTGCGCCCGTACGCGGAGCGCATCACCGTCCTGACGGAGAACGCCATGCAGTCCCTGTCGCCGGACGAGAAGCGCCACCCCTACCTGAAGGCAGCCCCGGTGCCGGCGCGTCTCGTGCTGGCCATCGGCCCGGACAAGGGGATGTGCGGCCCGCTGGTGGGGAACCTGGTGCGCAACCTGGCCGAAGCGATGGACAAGCACTCCCTGCTGATCACGGTTGGCCGCAAGCTGGAGTCTGCCGGGGCGCGCCTGGCAGGGTCCCGGCTGCTCGCCTCCTTCCCCATGGGAGCCCGGCTGCCGGAGTACTCGCTGGTGTTCGACCTCGTGCAGGTGATCAATCAGCAGGTGCTTGCCGGCAGGGTGTCCGGGCTGGACATCCTTTATGGAAGGTTTGTGTCCTACTTCGTGCAGACCCCGACCTTCCAGAACGTCCTGCCGCTGGCGCCCGCGCCGGCCGGCTCCCGCCCGGAAGACTTCGAGCCGGGCAGTGCCGAGCTCCTGTCCGCCCTGCTTCCGCACTTCCTCGAGGTGCGGTTGTTCGATGCCGTGGTACAGGCGTTCTCCGCGGAGCACGCCGCGCGCATGGTGGCCATGCAGGCGGCGAAGGACAACGCGCTGGACATCGCGGAGACGTACACGCTCCTGTACAACAAGACCCGGCAGGAGAGGATCACGAGCGAGATCCTGGACCTTGCCAACAAGGGGAAGAAATGATGAGCAGCACACCGGTGGAGGGAGTCGTCCTTCGGGTCCAGGGACCCGTGATCGACGTCGAGTTCCGAAACGAGACGCCCGGCATCCACGAGGCGCTGGAGATCCGAACGCCGAAGGGAGACCCCCTGGTCCTGGAGACGGAGTTCGTCCTGGCCAACGGCGAGGTGCGTGCCCTGGCGCTGGGCCCCACGGAGGGCATCCAGCGCGGCTTCCGCGTGCGGCGGACCGGCGCTCCCATCACCGTCCCCATCGGGGAGAAGACGCTGGGACGGATCTTCGACGTGCTGGGCCGCACGATAGATGACGGACCGCGCCTGGAAGGTCCCGACGTGGCGCGCAGCCCCATCCACAAGCAGCCTCCGGCCCTGGCGGACCAGAAGACCCGGCCCGAGATGCTGGAAACCGGCATCAAGGTCATCGATCTGATCGCCCCGTTCACACGGGGTGGAAAGATCGGGATCTTCGGGGGCGCCGGTGTCGGCAAGACGGTGGTCGTGAAGGAGCTCATCCGCAACATCGCCATCGAGCACCGGGGCTACTCGGTGTTCGCGGGCGTGGGGGAGCGCTCGCGCGAGGGAACGGACCTGTGGCAGGAGATGGAGGAGTCCAAGGTCCTGGACAAGACCGTGCTGGTCTTCGGGCAGATGAACGAGCCACCCGGCAACCGCCTGCGCGTGGGCCTCACCGCGCTCACGATGGCGGAGTTCTTCCGGGACGAGAAGGGCGTGGACGTGCTCCTGTTCATCGACAACGTGTTCCGTTTTGCCCAGGCCGGCAGCGAGGTCTCCGCGCTCCTCGGCAGGATGCCCTCCGCCGTGGGCTACCAGCCCACGCTGGCGGAGGACATCGGCGGGCTGCAGGAGCGGATCACGTCCACCAAGGACGGGTCCATCACCTCCGTGCAGGCCATCTACGTTCCGGCGGATGACTACACCGACCCGGCCCCCGTGGCGATCTTCGGCCACCTGGACGCCACCATCACGCTGGAGCGCTCCATCGCCGAGCAGGGCCTGTACCCGGCGGTGGACCCGCTCACCTCGTCCTCCCGGCTGCTGGACCCGAACGTGGTGGGCGCCGAGCACTACCGCATCGCCCTGGAGGTGAAGAGGATCCTGCAGCGGTACAAGGACCTGCAGGACATCATCGCCATCCTGGGCATCGACGAGCTTTCGGACGAGGACAAGCTCCTGGTGGCCCGGGCGCGCAAGATCCAGCGGTTCCTCACGCAGCCGCTGCATGTTTCCGAGGCGTTCAACAACAAGCCCGGCCGCTACGTGAAGCTGGAGCAGACCATCAAGGGCTTTGCCGGGCTCATCGAGGGCAGATATGACTCCGTCCCGGAGGCGAACTTCTACAACGTCGGTCCCATAGAGGAGGCCGTGGGCGATGCCTGAGCAGGAGTTCCCCTTCCGAGTGCTGTCCCCGCTCGGCACGGTGTTCGACGGCAAGGCGCGCTCGGTGACGCTGCCCTCCGCGCAGGGGGAGATCACGGTGCTGGCCGGCCACATGCCCATGGTGTCCGTGCTCGTGGACGGGGAGGTTCACATCCGCACCGCGGACCGCGACGTGTGGGTGGCTGTTTCCGGGGGATTCCTGGAGACCGGTGGGACGCGGAAGCCGGGCGCTGCCTCCCCCGGAAGCCCCAGCGTCTCCCCGGACGGCGCCACCGTGCTGGCCGATTTCGCCGCGGAGTCTGACAGCATCGAGGTGGCCCGTGTGGAGGCCGCCAGGGCCCGCGCCGAGCAGCTCCTGGCCGAGAAGAGGGAGCGACGGGACCTCGTCATGGTGGAGCGGGACCTTCAGCGGGCCATCCTCCAGCTCAAGGTTGCCCAGCGGATCCGAACCCGGCGCCGCCGGGATTGAGCGGCCGCCAGCCCCTGGCTTTTTTCCGCCATCACTCGCCGGCGGGCTCCCGTCCGCCGTATGTTAGTAGAGCGCACCGATTTTCAGAAAAGGGGCCCAGATGAAGGTTCGCTCGGAGACACTGGAAGTGCATCCCTATGACCTCGTGATCGTGGGCAGCGGGCTGGCCGGCATGCGTGCCGCTCTTGCGGCGTCCCATCTGTCCGAGGGGAAGCTGAGGATCGCGCTGGTGTCCAAGCTGCACGCCATGCGCAGCCACTCGGTTTCCGCGGAGGGCGGGATCTCCGGCGTGCTGTACCCGGGCCAGGCGGACGACAGCGCGGACCTGCACGGGTTCGACACGGTGAAGGGCGGCGACTACCTGGGGGACCAGCCGGCCATAGAGACGCTGGTGGCGGAGGCGCCAAAGGAGATCCGGTTCTTCGATCACCTGGGCGTTCCGTGGAACCGGGACGAGGACGGCAAGATCGTCCTGCGCGCGTTCGGCGGCATGACGGTGCCGCGCACGGCGTTCGGCGCCGACAAGACGGGCTTCTTCATGATGAGCGCGCTGTACGACTCCCTGCTTTCCCTGCCCAACATCGAGATCCTCCACGAGCACTACGTGACCGACCTGGTGCTGAGCGGCGGCTCCTTCCGAGGATTCCTGGCCCTGGAGCTGGCCACCGGGCAGCCGCGCTACTTCCCGGCCAAGGCAGGCATCATCGCCACGGGGGGCTTCGGCCGGGTGTACGGTTTCACCACCACCGCCTACTCCAGCACCGGGGACGGCATTGCGCTGGCCTACAAGGCCGGCCTTCCCCTCAAGGACATGGAGTTCGTCCAGTTCCATCCCACCTGCCTGATCCCCACCGGCGTGCTGATTACGGAAGCCGCGCGGGGAGAGGGCGGTTACCTTGTGGATTCGCAGAACCGCCGGTTCATGGAAGACTACGCGAAGAGCAAGATGGAGCTGGCACCCCGGGACATCGTCTCCCGCGCCATGATCACGGAGCTGGGCAAGGGCCGCGGCCTGGTGCACGAGGTGTCCGGCATGAGCCACCTCCTGCTGGACCTGCGCCACCTCGGGGAAGAGAAGATCGACGAACGTCTCCCCATGATCAAGGAGATTTCCATCAAGCTTCTCGGGATCAATCCGGCCCACGCGCCGCTGCCGGTGCGGCCGGCCGCCCACTACACGATGGGCGGCATCCACGAGAACCTGCAGGGCCAGGTCATGCAGGATGATGCCTCCCGCACGGTAGACGGGCTGTGGGCGGCCGGGGAGTGTGGATGCGTCAGCGTACACGGCGCCAACCGGCTGGGAAGCAACTCCCTCAGCCACTGCGTGATCTGGGGGCGGATCACCGGGGAGGCGGCGGCGCGCCGTGCCCTGGAGACCCGCGCCGTCCGCGGGCTGGATGACGTGAGGCCGCAGGTGGATGAGGCCTGCGGTCGGCTGGACGCGCTCCTCTCCCGCAGGGAGAAGGAGAACCCCTACCAGCTTCGCAAGGAGCTGGGAGAGACCATGGACACGCTCGTGCACGTCTACCGTGACGAGGCGGGACTTTCCCGCGCGCAGGACGCGCTGGCCGGCCTCCGTGCGCGCTACCGGG
>DASRZR010000100.1:0-8675 GCA_035686185.1 Spirochaetia bacterium
CGAGGGATCCCGACGCGCCCGGACGATGAGCTGTTCGATGCGGCTGGACAGCAGGCTGCGGTTGGGCAGGCCGGTGAGCGTGTCATGCAGCACGTCGTGGGCAAGCTGCTTCTCCGCGCGCCGCCGGCTTTCCAGCTCCTCGGTGAGCTTCGCGTTCGACTCCTGCAGCGCCCGCGTCCTCTCGGCAACGCGCTGCTCCAGAAGAAGGTTGGAGCTTCGAAGCTGTTCCGCGGCTGCCTCGCGGTCGGTCACGTCGAAGTACGTCACCACCGAGCCGATGGATCGTCGGCCCCGGCTGATGTCACCGGTGCGCGCCTCGTAGCGCCGATCCCGGACCTGGACGGTGGCCTGTTCGCCGGTCAGCGCGGGAGCGGCGCCGGCCCGGGAGAGTCCTGCGTGCGTCGGCCCGAGGTCCGCCAGGAATCTTCCCACGTCACGGGACCGAACACCGAAAGATCCGCGCGCAGCGGCGTTGGCATAGGCCAGGCGTCCCCCGTGGTCGAGAATCAGGACGGCGTCGTGCAGTTGCTCAATGGCGATGCTCTGGGCGGCGGTCACCAGGGAGAGGAAGCGGAACCGGCCGAGGTTTGCCACCAGCAGCAGGCCGGTAACCGAGAAGGCGAGGGGGGTGGGATCGATGCCGGCGGACGGGATCACATCCGTGACGTACAGGACGTTCGCGGCGGCCGGCAGCAGCGATCCGATGATGAGCAGCGCACGCTGGGAACGACGCACGCCCTGGCCCGAGGGAAGCCCCCGGATCATGAGCACGGTACCGGAGACGATCATGACGTAGCTGTAGGCTGCGTGAACCCAGAACCAGGGCCCGTACTCCTTGGCAATGGCCGTGAACCCGGCGGATGACTCCAATCGGAAGGACCGCCGAACAAGGCCCAGGGCCGGGTCGGTCCAGACCAGGATGAACGTCAGGAGCGGCACGATCCACACCACCAGGGGAACCTTGACCGCAGAGCCGCTTCGCTCTTCCCGATCGAGGCTCCAGCACAGCAGGCACCACAGGACCGGGATTGTCGTGATGGCCGCGTACTGGAGGTTGGCCATGACGAGCTTTCCCATCAGGCCCGGCAGGAGGTCCTCCAGCGCGTTGCCGGCCGACCACCAGGCCGTTGCGGCCATGGTGATGGCCATCAGGGCGGCGCTCTGGGATCCGCGGCTGCGGATGCCCATGTAGGCGGCGAGCTGGCCGGACAGCAGGGCGGTTGCGGCAAGGATTCCGATCACCAGGACCATGACTTTGTTGTTCCCCCCCGGCTACCAAGCACAATCCATGCCAGCGCCGCGGGTGACTTTTTCTGGCCATTTTCCGCGCCCCGCGCAGGGATGACGGCGGTCCTTGTTCCAATATCGAACAATGGTGCCCGGTCAAGGGAGTCGGCTGGAACACACGGCCGCGCCGGGTCCCGCTCAGCCCTGCGGCGCGTCCGGCATATGGTTGTTGTAGTAGTACTCCACCCCGTCTATGAGGGCCTGCCACGAGGCCTCGATGATGTTCTCATCCACGCCCACCGTGTCCCAGCTCTCCTCCCCGTCCGACGTCGTGATGAACACACGCACCCGGGCGGCGGTGGCCCGCTCGGGGTCCAGGACGCGCACGCGGTAGTCGGTGAGCTTCAGCTTGCCGAGGAACGGGTGTTGGGGCATCAGCGCGTCCTTCAGCGCGAGGTTCAGCGTGTCCACGGGGCCGTCCCCCACGCCGGCACCCATGAGCATGTCCCCGTTCACGCGCACGAACAGCCTTCCCACGGTCTTTGTGGGCGTGCTTCCCGCCTTGTAGTTCTCCAGGTGGTAGTTGCTGAGCTCCAGGAGCGGCTGGTACAGGCCGAGGGCCTTGCGGATGAGGAGGTCGAACGAGCCCTCGGCCGCCTCGTACTCGTATCCCTTCTCTTCCAGGCCCTTGAGCTGCTCCAGGAGCCGGGACACCACCTCGGAGGACTTCTCGAAATCGCCGTAGCGCTCCAGCTTGCGGACGATCGTGGACTTGCCGGCCAGCTCGGAGAGCAGCACGCGCCGCTCGTTTCCCACCCGGGCGCCGTCGATGTGCTCCATCAGGTGGGGCGCCTTGCTCACCACGTCCGCGTGCTGTCCCGCCTTGTGGGAGAAGGCGGCGTCCCCCACGTAGGGCCACCTCTTGTCCGGGATGATGTTCGCCTTCTCCGCGACGAACCGGGACAGCGCCGTGAGCTGCGTGAGGTTCGCGCACACGCCCGCCGCCTCCGCGCGCTTCACGCACAGCGTGGGGATGAGCGTGCAGAGGTTCAGGTTCCCGCAGCGTTCCCCCCACCCGTTGATCGTGCCCTGCACGTGCATGGCGCCGTGGTCCAGCGCCACCAGCGCGTTGGCAACCGCCGTGCCGGTGTCGTCGTGGAAGTGCACGCCCACCGGGCCCAGCTCCGCCAGCGGGAGCTCCTGGAGGATGCGGCCCACCTCGGAGGGAAGCGTGCCCCCGTTCGTGTCGCAGAGCACCAGGCAGTCGGCGCCCGCCGCGCGCGCGGCGCGCAGCGTGGCAAGCGCGTAGGCCGGGTCGTCCTTGTACCCGTCAAAGAAGTGCTCCAGGTCGTAGAACACCTCCCGGCCCTCCGCCTTCAGCGTGGAGAGGGAATCCTCGATCATACGCAGGTTTTCCTCTTCCGTGGTCTGCAGGACCTCCCGCACATGGGCCTTCCACGTCTTTCCCACCACGATGACCGTGGGCGTCTCCGCCCTCAGCAGCGCGGTGATCTGCGGATCCGAGGCCGCCTTTCCCAGCGGCTTGCGCGTGGAGCCGAACGCCACCACCCGCGCGTGTCGGAGCTTCTCGTTCTTCATCCGCTGGAAGAACTCCGTCTCCTTGCGGTTGGAAAGCGGGAAGCCTCCCTCGATGTAGTCGATGCCGAACTCATCCATTGCCAGGGCGATCTGGACCTTGTCCTCCAGGGTGTAGCTGATCCCGGAGCCCTGCATCCCGTCCCGAAGCGTCGTATCGTAGATGATCGTGCGAAGTCCCTTCATGATGTTCCTTTCGTTCGGCGGAGGCGCGGCCGCCCGCGGCCCCCGTGGGGCCTTCTAGTTTTCGTCATCGAGGTCGTGGCCCGACGCCCTCATGGCCAGGTAGGCCTTCCAGCGGTTAAGCGCATTCACGTAGGACTTGGCGCTCGCCTCCAGGATGTCGGTGGAGGCGCCGCGTCCGACGAACTTGCGTCCCTCGATCTCCAGGGAGACGCTCACCTCTCCGATGGCCTGCCGACCCGGCGTGACGGCCTGCACGACGTACTCCAGGAGCTTTGCCTGCACGCCCAGGGCCCGGTCTATGGCGTTGAAGATCGCGTCCACGGGTCCGTCCCCGGTGGCAGCCTCCTCGTGCCGCTCCCCGGCGTCCGTGATCCTCACCGTGGCGGTGGGCACGGCCATGTTGCCGGACTGGATGTTGAAGTACTCCAGGCCGTACGTCTCCGTCTCCTGGCCGAGCTGCTCCGAGACGATGACGTACAGGTCATCGTCGTAGACCTCTTTCTTGCGATCCGCGATCACGAGGAACCGCTCGTAGGCGGACTTCGTCTCCTCGTCGGAAAGGGACAGGCCGAGCTGGGCCAGGCGGCTGCGGAACCCGTGAAGGCCGGAGTGCCGTCCCAGGACCAGGAGGCTGCCGTCCCTGCCCACGGACTCCGGGGTCATGATCTCGTAGGTCTCCCGCTTCTTCAGCA
This sequence comes from Spirochaetia bacterium, assembly GCA_035686185.1. Taxonomy (GTDB): domain Bacteria; phylum Spirochaetota; class Spirochaetia; order SZUA-6; family Fen-1364; genus Fen-1364. Next base: position 3,702 of record DASRZR010000100.1, read on the forward strand.
CGCCGTCCTGGTGGATGCCGGACTCGTGCGCGAACGCGTTCTCCCCGGTGATGGGCTTGTTGCGCGGGATGGGGAAGCCGATCGTGTTGGAGAGCATCCGCGCGGTGTTCCAGATCTGCTTCGTGTTGATGCCGGTGGTGTAGGGGTGCAGGTCGTTGCGCACGGACAGCGCCATCACGAACTCCTCCAGGCAGGCGTTGCCGGCGCGCTCCCCGATGCCGCTTACCGTGACCTCCACCTGCCGGGCGCCCATGCGCACCGCCGCCAGGGAGTTGGCCACCGCCACTCCCAGGTCATCGTGGCAGTGCACGGACAGCACCGCCTTGTCCATGTTCGGCGTGCCCTCCCTCACCGCGCGGAGAAACTCCGAGAACTCCCACGGCATGGTGTAGCCCACGGTGTCCGGTATGTTGATGATGCGCGCCCCGGCGTCGATGACCTTCTCTATCACCTTGCAGAGGAACGGGATCTCGCTGCGCGTGCCGTCCTCCGGGGAGAACTCCACCTCCGCCACCTTGTTGCGGGCGTAGCGCACCGCGCGCACGGCCATCTCCAGCACCTCGTCCGGCTTCTTCTTCAGCTTGTACTCCATGTGCAGCGGCGAGGTGGCGAGGAACGTGTGGATCCGGGGGTGCTCGGCCTCCTTCAGCGACTCCGCCGCGCAGTCGATGTCCTTCTCCACGGCGCGCGCCAGGGCGGCGATGGTCGGGCCGCGCACCTGTTTCGCGATCAGGCGGGATCCTTCCAGCTGGTGCGGAGAGGAGATGGGAAACCCTGCCTCGATCACGTCCACGCCCAGGCGGGCAAGCTGGACGGCGATCTCCAGCTTCTGCTCCACGCTCATCGAGGCCCCGGGAGACTGCTCACCGTCCCTCAGGGTGGTGTCGAAAATGCTGATGCGGTCCATGGAAGCTCCTTTCACTGGGGCTGACTTTTGCTGCTTCTCTCCATTGCCACGACGCCGCTCCGCGCGATCTCGGCGATGCCGTAAGGCTGCAGGAGGGAGATGAGGTCGTCTATCTTTTCCGGGGAGCCGGCCAGCTCCACCGTCATGCCGTCATGGCCCACGTCCATGATCTGCGCCTTGAACACGTCCGCCACCTGGAAGACCTCCCCGCGCTGGGGACCGGTGGCGTTCACCTTCACGAGCATCAGCTCCCGGCGCAGGCTGGGGATGCCGGTGAGCTCGGTGACCCGGATCACGTCGATGAGCCGGTTCAACTGCTTCTTGATCTGCTCCACCACCGACTCGTCTCCCGTGCACGCCAGCGTGATGCGCGTTACGGTGGGGTCCGTGGTGGGCCCGGCGGTGATGCTCTCCAGGTTGTACCCGCGGCCGGAGAACAGCCCGGCGATCCGGGCGAGGACGCCCTGGTGGTTTTCCACGTGCATCGCTATGACGCGTGTCATCCCCGCCTCCCCTCAGGCATTCATCATCTCGTGGATGCCGGCTCCGGCCGGCACCATGGGCCACACGTTGGCTTCCCGCTCGATGCGGAAGTCGATGAACACGGGCCGATGCGTCACGCGGCGCGCCTCTTCCAGCGCCGGGGCAATCTCCTCGGGGCGGGTCACGCGCAGCCCGACGGCGCCGTAGGCCTCCGCGAGCTTCACGAAGTCCGGTGCCGCCGGCGGGCAGCCGTCATTCGGCTCGGCGCAATCCGGCGGGCAGTCCGCGTTGCGCTCCAGGCAGACGCCGTAGTAGCGGCGCTTGTAGAACAGCTCCTGCCACTGGCGCACCATGCCCAGGTACCCGTTGTTCATGATCGCCACGATGACGGGAAGCCGCTCGTTCACCGCGGTGGCCAGCTCCTGGATGTTCATCTGGATGGAGCCGTCTCCGGCAATGTCGATGACGCGCCGGCCCGGATTTCCCAGCGCCGCGCCGATGGCGGCCGGGAATCCGTACCCCATGGTCCCCAGGCCTCCGGAGGTGAGAAAGGACCTCGGCCGTTCGAAGGAGTAGTACAGCGCGGTCCACATCTGGTGCTGGCCCACCTCGGTGGCCACGATGGCGTCCGGGAATGCTTCCGCGAGGGCACGGATGACCCCGGTGGGGGAGAGCCGTCCGTTTCCGCCGATATCGATGAGCGGGTGAGTCCGCACCCAGTCCTCGGTCTCCGCCGTCCAGGCGCCGTGATCCGGCCGGCGCAGGTGCGGGAGGATCTCCTCCAGCACGAGGCGCGCGTCCCCGACGATCGGCACTTCCACCGCCACGTTGCGGGAAATCGAAGCCGGGTCCACGTCCACGTGAATCACCGCGGCGTGCGGCGCGAACTTGGAGATGTCCCCGGTGGCTCGGTCGTCGAAGCGCGTGCCAACGGCAAACAGCAGGTCGCAGCTCTGCACCGCGGTATTGGCGGCGTACGTGCCGTGCATGCCCACCATGCCGAGGTAGCGGCGATGTGCCGTGGGCAGCACACCGATGCCCAGCAGGGAGGAAACCGCCGGAACGTCCACCACGTCCTGCACGCGACGGAAGGCCTCCACCGCGTCGGCGATGTGTACTCCACCGCCGAGATAGAACAGCGGCTTGCGCGCGGCGGCGAGCGCTTCCGCGGCCCGGCGGATCTGCGCCGGGTCCCCCCGCGTGACCGGGGCGTAGCCGCGGATGGAGACGCTTTGCGGCAGTGCCTGGTCGGATGACTCGGTGAGCACGTCCTTGGGCATATCCACCAGCACCGGCCCGGGACGCCCGGTCCGCGCGATGTAGAACGCCTCCCGGATGATCCGCCCCAGGTCGGCCCGGTCCGTAACGAGGTAGTTGTGCTTCGTGACGGACCGGGAGATGCCCACGATGTCGGCTTCCTGGAACGCGTCGTTGCCGATCATGTCCCGGGTCACCTGCCCCGTGAGCACCACGAGGGGAACGGAATCGAAGTTCGCCGTGGCCAGGCCGGTCACCGTGTTCGTGGCGCCCGGGCCGCTCGTCACCAGGCACACGCCCACGCGGCCCGTGGACCGCGCGTAGCCGTCCGCGGCGTGCACCGCCCCCTGCTCGTGGCGGGTGAGCACCAGGCGGATACCCGGCTCGTCATGGAGGGCGTCGAAGACCGGGATCACCACGCCGCCGGGGAAGCCGAACAGGATGTCCACCTTCTCCGCCTTCAGCGCATCCACCAGGTGCTGCGCGCCCGTGCGCATCATGTGGCGCCCCCGGCCCGCTCCGCCACGGCCCCTCGCGACGCGGGCCCCACCCGGGCGGCGTACGATTCCAGGAACGCGCTGCCGGAAGGGACCCGCTGCGGTCGGAACTCGCTCATCCGCCGGCTCCACTCGCGCTCATCGATCAACAGGTCCAGCCGCTTGCCGGGGATGTCCACCCGGATGCGGTCGTTCTCTTTCACGATGCCCAGCGGACCGCCCGCCGCCGCCTCGGGAGTGACGTGGCCGATGGAGGCTCCCCGGCTGGCGCCGGAGAACCTGCCGTCCGTGATCAGCGCCACCTCCGTGTCCAGCCCGATGCCGGCCAGCGTGGCCGTGGGGGACAGCATCTCCCGCATGCCGGGGCCTCCGCGTGGTCCCTCGTAGCGGATCACCACCACGTCACCGCGCGAGATCTTTCCGGACTGGATGGCCTCCTGCGCCGCTTCCTCGGAGTCGAACACCCGGGCCGGTCCCTCGTGCACGAGCATGGAGGGGTCCACCGCCGCCTTCTTCACGATGCTGCCTTCCGGGGCAAGGTTGCCCTTCAATACCGCCAGGCCGCCCTCCGGGTGATACGGCGCCGCGGGCAGGGCGATGTAGCGGCCGTCCGGTGCGGGCGCGCCCTGGTAGGAGTCGGAGAGTGGTGCGCCCGTCACGGTGACGGCGCTGCCGTCCACCTTGTCCAGCTCCGACAGGACCTTGAGCACTGCCATCACGCCGCCGGCGGAATGCAGGTTCTGCATGTAGTACGGCCCGGACGGCTGCAGCGCGCACAGATGCGGGACCCGGCTTGCCATCTCGTCGAAGTCATCCAGGGAGAGCGGGACTCCCGCCGACGCGGCGATGGCCGGCAGGTGCAGCGCGGTGTTCGTAGAGCCGCCCAGGGCCATGTCCAGCGCGACGGCGTTGAGGAACGCCGCGCGCGTAAGCACCTTCCGAGGCGTCAGGGACGCGCGCACGGCGCGCACCGCGGCGCGTCCGGCTTCCCGGGCGAGTATGGTTCGATCCGCGCTTACCGCCGGGATCGTGCCGTTGCCCGGCAGTGCCAGGCCAAGGGCTTCCGACAGGCAGTTCATCGTGTTGGCGGTGAAAAGACCCGCGCAGGAGCCGGGCCCGGGGCACGCGCAGGATTCCAGTCGGGACAGCTCGTCGTCAGACATCCGCCCGGCCGCGTGCCGTCCCACGGCCTCGAACACGGTCCCCAGCGCCACGTCGCGTCCCTGGAAGCTGCCAGCGAGCATCGGGCCGCCGGAGATCACCACGGAGGGAATGTCGAGCCGGGCCGCGGCCATGAGCATGCCCGGCACGATCTTGTCGCAGTTCACCAGGAGGACGAGGCCGTCCAGCGCGTGCGCCTGCGCCACGATCTCCACGGAGTCCGCGATCAGGTCCCGGCTGGGCAGGGAGAACTTCATGCCCCCGTGCCCCATGGCAAGGCCGTCACAGACTCCGATGGTCCCGAACTCGCAGGCCACGCCGCCCTCTGACCAGATTCCTTCCCGGACCGCCTGGGCGAGCTGGCGCAGGTGAAGGTGCCCGGGGATCAGCTCGCTGAAGGAATTGGCGATGCCGATGACGGGCTTGCCGATGGCAGACGCATCCCAGCCCATCGCGTGCAGGAGGCTGCGGTGGCCGGCGCGTGCCACGCCCTCCTGCACGGCGGCGCTGCGCCGCCCGTTGTGTGCGCGCGAGGTGTTCTCAGACGACATGGTCCCTCCTCGGAGCCAGAATCAAAAAAAACGGGCCGTTCTCCCGGGAAGGAGAACGGCCCGCGCTGCGCCTGTTCAACGGCTGCGCGCTACCCTCCCGGGCGTCCCAGTCTCCTCT
>DASRZR010000101.1:0-2400 GCA_035686185.1 Spirochaetia bacterium
GGCGGCAAGGAAGCTGGCCCAGGCGGTGAGGGAAGAGATGCAGAGCACCATCGATGCGTACGGGGGCTCCAAGGAGATCGGCCGCGGGCTGATGCCCCGGCTGGTCCGGCACGCCGAGGCGAAGTCCGCCTAGGAGCGCGGCTTTAGACGAGCCCGTTCCGGGAAAAACACTCCATGTACTGCCGGTCCACGCCCATGATGTGGCGCTGCAGCCACGTGCGCAGGAACTCCAGGATTTCCAGCGTGAGGATGAACTTCGCGTCCCGGGAGCGCTCGCGCAGCTCGTGCGCCTTCGCCGTGAACGCTTCGTGCTCCTTCACGTGCGCCGCCATCTTCTCGTAGCGGAACTTGCGCATGTAGCTCTCCTCCAGCTTGAAATGCGTGGCCGCGTACTCCACCATTCCGTCGATCGCCTTGCGCTGCGCCCCCCGGCCATTCGCCTCCACGAGGGAACGGTGCAGGGCGTTGATCATCCCCACGAGCGTGCGGTGCTGGTCGTCGATCTCCTTCACGTTCACGCGCAGCTCGTCGGTCCAGGTGAAGTAGTCCCGCGCCCCGGAAGCCGCCGGCGCCTCGGTGGACCGTGACGGAAGCAACCGGGCCGCATCGGAGGGAAGGGCGCGGGGGGCGGCGGCCGGCACGGCGTGCTCCGCGCCTACCGCGGCCGGCGCCTCCAGGGCGGATGCCTCTTCCTCCTCGGCTGTTTCCTGCAGCTCGATCTTGAACTGGGAGACCAGCCGCTGAAGCTCCTTGGCCATGTCGTACAGGTGGCCCGTGGCCACGGACATCTCCTCGGAAGAGGAGGCGGCCCCCTGCGTCACCTCGTTCACGCTCTCCACGGACTTCGACACCTGGCGCGCGTTCGTGGTCTGCTCCTCCGTTGCCGCGGAGATGCTCTGGCTCATCTCGTTGAGGTTCTGCAGCGCGCGCGACAGGTCTTTCACCGCGGCTACCTGGCGGTCCATCGCGGAGGACAGGTTGGATACCATGTCCTTGACCTTCTGGGAGGCGCCGCGGATCTGTTCCATCGCGCCCTGGGATCCCTTGGCGATGCGCACGCCCTCCGTGACGTTCTTTACGCTCTCCTTGATGAGGGCGCCGATCTCCTTCGTGGAGGCGGCGCTTCGATCCGCAAGCTTGCTTACCTCGTCGGCCACCACGGCGAATCCCCGCCCGTGCTCGCCGGCCCGGGCCGCCTCGATGGAGGCGTTCAGCGCGAGCAGGTTCGTCTGGTCGGCGATGTCGGAGATGACACTGACGATGCCGCCGATCTTCTCCGAGCTGGCCGCGATGAGGTTGATGCCGTTCACCACCGAGCTCACGGCCTCTGCCCCCGCCACGGCGTTGTCCACCGACTGCCGCGCCAGGCGGGAGATCTCCTCCATGGCGCCGGAGACCGCCTCGATGGACTTCTCCACCTCCGCCATGGACACGCTGCCCTCGGCCACCGCGGAGGCCTGGCTCTGCGCGTGGTCGCTCACCTGGTCCACGGACGCGGTGAGCTGCTCCACGGAGGCGCTGGTCTCCTCCAGCGTCGCGGCCTGGGACTGGGCGCCCTCGGCCAGCTTCTGGACACCGGCGGAGATCTCCTGGCTGGAGAGCGCCACCTGCTCGGCGCTCTGCTGGACGGTGGCCACCATGCTGTTCAGCCGGTCGGCCATCGTGTTGAGCGCCGTGGCAAGGAGCCCGACCTCGTCGTTTCGCCGGATATCCAGCCTCTGCGTGAAGTCTCCCTGGGCCACGAGCTGGGCATAGGCCACGCCCTTGGCGATGGGCTTCGTGATCGTGCGCGTGATGGTGACGGTGACGGCGATGCCGATGAGAATGGCGCCGAGAAGACCCACGACGAGGATGATCACCGCGCTCAGCAGGCGCGCCACGGCGAGCTTCGTCACGTTGCCGGCGTCGGCAAGACCGGACTCGGACATCATCCGGGCGGCGTCCATTACCGCCTGGGCCGCGCCCCCGCGCGTCACCTCCAGGGTTGCCAGCGCCTGCAGGTCCGCCAGGACGGCGGAGCACGCGGCCACGTAGTCGGTTCCCGACTGGCGCAGGTCCGCCAGCATCTTCTTCTCATCCGCCTGCGGCGTCGCGTCGTCCAGCGCCTTGAGCTTCGAGTCGACGGCGGCAAAGGCGGTGATCTGGGTGTTCAACGTGTCCGGATCCCCGGTCTGCTGGGCGGTGAAGTTCGCCACCTGCAGCGCGTCCCCGAGCTGGATGATGTCGGTGATGCCGCTTATCTTCGCCTGCCGGGCCGCCAGCGCGCCGCTTGAAGCGCGCGCGCGGATCTCCGCGGCCATCCGCGCGTTCTCGGCGGCGAGGTAGGCGTTGCTGGCGGTCTGGAACGTGTCCGCGGCGTCCGCCTGGTCCTTGTTCTTCTGGAGGATGTCGCTGATGGCG
>DASRZR010000102.1:0-2331 GCA_035686185.1 Spirochaetia bacterium
TCTGCTCCCACTCGATGGCCATCACGTGGATGCCGGCCACGCCCTCTATCTGGCGGACTTCCTGGATGATCTGCGCGCAGATGGCGAGGCCCGTTTCCGTTGCCTTGCCCTTGGGCGCCTCGGTCATCCGCTTCACGATCCATTCCGGGATGACCACGCCCGGGACGTGCTCCACCATGTAACGGGTCATGCCGGCGGATTTCAGCGGGATGATCCCCGCCAGGATCCGGCACCGTCGATGCACGCCGAGTTCCCTCACCGCCTTCATCCACTCGGCGAACATCGGCACATCGAACACGCACTGGGTCTGCACGTAGTCGGCACCGGCCTCCACCTTCTTGGCCAGGCGGAGCGCCCGGAACTCGAACGGTTTCGCAAACGGATTGGCCGCCGCGCCGATGAGCAGGGGCACCTCCCCCAGCAGGTCCTCGTCACTGCCGATGAGACGGTGCTCGTCCCGCATCCGCCGGGCGGCGCTGATGAGCTGCACCGAGTCGATATCGAACACCTTCTTCGCGCCGGCCTGGTTGCCCCAGGACTGGTGGTCTCCGGTGAGGCACGTAAGGTTGCGCACGCCAAGGGCCACGGCGCCCAGGATGTCGCTCTGCGCGGCAATGCGGTTCCTGTCCCGGCAGACCATCTGCATGACCGGCTCCACGCCCATCCGCACGAGCAGGGCGGAGACCGCGGCGCTGGACATGCGCACGATGGCCGTCTGGTTGTCCGTGACGTTCACGGCGTCGGCCACGCCGCGAAGCAGCTCCGCTTTCTTCCGCACGTACTCCACGTCGCTGCCGGCGGGAGGCCCGAGCTCCGCCGTGACGGCGAAGTGGCCCGCCTCGAATACCTTCTCCAGAGAGCTTCCGGACTTCATGCGTCCTCCGCCTGCCGGGCGGCCGCGTAGCGGTCCTCGTAGCCTTTCTGCACGAGCATCCGGGGCCCCCGTTCCACCCAGTCCATGGGCGGCCGCACCACCAGGATCTTCTGCAGCCTCCCCTGCGCCTTCAGCCTCTCGTAGATGTCATGCCACGCGCAGTGGATCCCGTCCGCCAGCTCGCAGGAACCGTCATCCCGGGTCCCGCCGCACGGGCCGTTGAGGACCCCCTTGGAGCAGCGGGTCACCGGGCAGATGCCGCCGGTGTCTCCCAGGAGGCAGGTGCCGCAGGATCGGCAGCGCTCCTCGTACATGCCGACGTCCCGGTCCACGCCGATGAACATCGTGTTCAGCGCCGGCAGCACCGGCACGCCGGGGTTCGCATCCGCCAGCAGGCCCGCTCCCGCGCCACAGGCCATGGAGACCAGGCAGTCCGTCTCCCGGGCGCGGTCTCCCAGCTCGGAGAGCAGCTCGGGGTTGCACTGCCGCTCCACGGTGAACACGCGGCACTCCCTCGGCACCCGCACGGACCGGGCGTGCGCCTCCAGGTCCGCCGCGAGCTGCTGCGCTTCCCGCTGCCCGCCGGCCAGGCACACGGAGGTGCAGCCGCCGCAGCCCACCACCAGCACGCGCCGGTAGCCGCTCACCATTCCCACGATCTCTTCCAACGGCTTTCGGGTCGCCTTGATCATGCGTTCCTCCTGGTGGTGTGCCACCGCCAGATGCCCCTCTGCCGGCAGGCGCTGCGCGCCAGCGCGATGAGCGAGGGGATGCTGATCCCGACGGGACAGGCGCAGCGCATGCACAGCACGCACTTGTCCCAGACCAGCTCCCGGATGGTGTCATATTCCGAGTCGGAGAGCCGGCCCCGGGTGCGCCAGATCTTCCCGATGGAGTTGATGGCCTTGTAGGACGGGGTGAACGTGGGGTCTCCCCCGCTCTGGGTGAACTTGAAGCAGCTTTCCGCGCACAGCGCGCAGTGCGCGCACGCCTGGAGAGAGAGACGGATCATGTCGCGCCGGTCATCGAGAATCCTGCCGATCTCGGCCAGCGTGGTTGCTCCCGGAGAAGGATGCCTCATGTCACCACCTGCGTCCCGCCGGCCGCCACGAGCGTTCCGCGGAGACGGCCAGTCTCGCGTACAGGAGAAACGGCATGTGTCCCAGCTTTGTGAAGGGAATGGCCGCAATCAGGAGGTCCGCGGCCGTCATATGCAGCGCCATGATCGTGCGGAAGTCCGCCCAGTGGTGGTAGGCCACCAGCCCGGTGAAGAACGGCGCCACTACCATGAGAAGCACGAGGTAGTCCTGGGCGGTGGACAGCGCCCGCACCCGGGGGAAGAGCACCCTTCGAAGGAAGAAGAACACCGCGAGGGCGAGAAGGATGATCGTCAGACGGTCCATCACCGGCTCGGGAAGCGTGGGGAGCGCCGCGTGGTACTTCTCCCGGAAGAGGAC
>DASRZR010000103.1:0-4529 GCA_035686185.1 Spirochaetia bacterium
TCCGGACTGCTGTGCGCGCGCAAGGGAATCCCCACGCTCCTGGAGGCGTGGAAGAGCCTGCGCCTGCCCGGCGCATCGCTTCACCTGTACGGACGCGTCGATCCGCCCCTGTCGGGGCTCCTTCGGGAGGCGGCGCACCACGGGGTCGTGGTCCACGGGTTCGTGGACCTGAGGTCCGAGCTTCCGTTGAACGACCTGTTCGTGTTCCCCACCCGGTGGGAAGGTTCGGCAAAGTCGGTGTACGAGGCGCTGGCCTGCGGCCTGCCCGTCATCACCACGCCCCAGGCCGGCTCCGTCGTCCAGGATGGCGTGCAGGGATTCGTGGTGCCATCGGACGACGTCACGGGCCTCGCCGCGAAGATACGCTTCTTCTACGAAAACCCGGAGGAGCGGAAGCGTTTTTCCGCTGCCGCTCGCGCGCAGGGGGAGCGCTACTCGTGGGAGCGCTATGCCCGGTCCGTCCTGGCCGCCTACCACCGCGAGGTTCCCCGGCTGTCCTGATTCGTTATCTTTGAACGGTGAGATGCCCCTGTCGATTCCTCCGTTGCCCGTCGACTACCGGGGAGGAGGCGCCATGAGATACCTTTGCCTGGCGTACGGGGACAGGTCGAAGATGCAGGCGCTGTCGCGCGAGCAGCTCCAGGCCCTTGCCGAGAAGCGCCGGCCCTATGACGAGGAGCTCTCCCGCACCAGGGCGGTGGAGCTCCACGAGGGCCTCTCCGGGGACGTGACCACCATCCGCCCCCGCGGCGGGGAGCCGTCGGTGACGGACGGACCTTTCGTGGCGACCCGGGAGCAGGTGGGCGGCGTCTTCATCATCGAAGCGGCGGACCTGAATGACGCCATACGGATCGCCTCTCTGCACCCGGCCGCCCACCTGGGCGAGGACCTGGGCTGGGCCGTCGAGGTGCGGCCCGCCGAGGCGTTCAGGCCGTGACCGGCACCGCGGCCGCCGATCCGCAGGGGGTCCGCCAGGTCGTTGATGCCGTCTACCGGGCGGATTCCCGCCGCATCCTTGCCACGCTGATCCGGCTCCTGGGGGACTTTGACCTCGCCGAGGAGGCGCTGTCGGATGCGTTCGCCGCGGCGGTCCAGCAGTGGCCGCTGAACGGCATCCCTTCCAACCCGAGGGCCTGGCTGGTGTCGGCCGGACGGTTCAAGGCAATCGACGCGCTGCGCCGCCGGTCCCGGTTCGACGCGTCCGTGGCCCGCCTGGCGCAGGACCTGAAGCTGAGCAGCGCTGACGCGGCGCCACCGCCGGGGGAGCCCCGGGACGATGCGGCCCCGGGGAGGGAAACCGTGGAAGACGACCGTTTGCGCCTGGTGTTCACCTGCTGCCATCCGAGTCTCTCTCCAGACGCCCAGGTGGCGCTCACCCTCCGCGAAGTGTGCGGGCTCACCACCGAGGAGATCGCGCGCGCGTATCTCACCACCCCGTCCACGCTGGCGCAGCGGATCGTCCGGGCAAAGGCGAAGATCCGCGACGCGCGCATCCCCTACGAGGTCCCCATGCGCGACCAGCTCCCGGAGCGCCTGGACACCGTGCTGCGCGTCGTCTACCTCGTGTTCAACGAGGGCTATTCCGCATCCTTCGGCGCCTCCCTCACGCGGCAGGCGCTCTCCCAGGAGGCCATCCGGCTGGGCCGCCTCCTGGTGGACCTGCTTCCGGAGCCGGAGGTCGTCGGCCTGCTTGCGCTGATGGTACTGCATGAATCCCGCCGCGCCTCGCGCGCCACCCCGGATGGAGAGATCATCCTCCTGGCGGACCAGGACCGCTCCCGGTGGGACTCGGCGCTGATCCGCGAGGGTGTGGCGCTGGTGGAGCGCGCCCTGTCCTCGCGCCGGTTCGGCCCCTATTGCCTGCAGGCGGCCATTGCCGCGCTGCACGCGGAGGCGGCGCGGCCCGAGCTCACGGACTGGGAGCAGATCGTCGGCCTTTACGACGTGCTGGCCCGGATCGACCCGTCCCCGGTCATCGACCTGAACCGCGCCGTCGCGGTGGCCATGCGGGATGGTCCTGCCGCGGGCCTCGTGCTGGTGGAAGGGATCATGGAACGCGGGGAGCTGGCCGACTACCAGTTCGCGCATTCCGTTCACGCCGACCTCTGTCGCCGGACCGGGGAGAAGGAGAAGGCCCGACGCTCCTACGAGCGGGCACTCTCCCTGACGCGGCAGGAGCCCGAGCAGAGATTCCTGCGGCGCCGGCTGGCCGAGCTGGGATGATGTCAGGCAACCACGGCGCGCGGCTGATGTGACGGGGAGGCCGGCCCCCGGCCTTCGCGCGCCGCTATACCAGCAGAGGGTGGCGACGTGATATACCTTCTTTCAAACAGCTCCCCGCAAGAGGTACGTCCATGGATCGCCCCCTCCGCGCGTTTTCCGGCGTCTGCGCCGTCACGCTGACCGGCTTCATTCTCTGCTTGTGCGCCTGCGCCGGGATCCCGGAAACCGGCAGCACGGCCGCGGCCGGCACCGCGGCACCGGCCGCGACGCCCCGCGCTCCCGCCCCAACGAAGGAGCAGTACGAGAAGAGGGGCGCGGACGCCGTGGCCACGGGAGACTACGGGGCGGCCATAGACGCCTACGGGGAGGCCGGGGACTCCGCGGCGCTCTCCGCCCTCGCCGACAAGCTGCTGGCCGCGGGGTCGTATGAGCTGTTCGTGCGGTGCTGGCAGGAGGCCCGGCGCGCGCCCGTGTTCCAGGACCATTTCGCCGACAACTCCCGGGGATGGAACATCCGTACCGATGAGTACAGCGACGCCCGTATCCTCGCCGGCCGGCTGTACGTGGTACGCGACACCGGAGACAATACGTCGTTTTTCTGGACGGAAGGCGGCCTCGACGCGGACGCCGACTTCTCCCTGCAGGCGGACGTCATGCGCATCTCAGGGTCCCTCACCCACCTGGTGGCGATCTCCTGGGGGATCGTGGACGCGGACTCGAACTACCAGTTTGGCATCTCGGGGGACGGCAGCTACCTGTTCACCGGCTACGCCGCGGGAAAGCGCCAGACGTGGATCGACTGGACGAAGAGCGCCGCTATACGCACCGGCTACGCGGAAAACACGATCGGCGTACGCCGCCGGGCTTCACGCCTGGAGTTTTCCATCAACGGCCAGACGGTGGCAACGGCCGCGTTCGAAGCGCCCACGGGAACTCGTGTCGGGTTCAGCGTGGGAACGCCGATACACATGGAGGTCGATTCCTACACTGTCATTCAGTACCCGTCGGCACGGGAACCTTTGATCCTTGCCGGGGACACCGCGCAGGGCCGCTCCGATCCGGATTCCGCCATTCGGTTGTACGCGGAGGCCGGTGCCACGGACAAGCTGTCGGCGCTGGCGACACGCTGCGGGACGGACGGCCGCATCGACGTGGCGCTGGCCGCGTTGAAGGCGGAAGGACTCTCCGAGCCTCGCGCCCACCTGGCGCTGGCCCGGTTGCTGGCGGCGGCCGGGTCCCGCGCGGCGGCCCTCGGGCAGGTGGTCCAGGCGGGCTGGAAGCTGGATGCCGGGCTTTCGCGCGTGATCGCGCGGGAGACCTTTTCCGACAACTCGCGGTCCTGGGCCGTTCTCAACGCGAAGGACGCGAAGCTGCAGGTTGCCAACGGCGTGTACCACGTGGAGGCCATCGGGCCCGACTCCGGGCGCAGCACGTGGAACTCCTTCCCCATCGACCCGGATTCCGACTTCCGGATCCAGGCGCAGGTGAAAAAGCTCTCCGGCGGCGACAAGGAGACGTACTCCCTCATCTGGGGATTCACGGTCACCGGGGAGAAGCAGGACTTCGGCGTTACCGGCGCCGGCGGATTCGAGTACGGGTACTTCGAGAACGGGAAGTGGCACTCGGTCCTGAAGACCGCCTCCTGTCCCGCCGTGAACCCGGGCAACGCGACGAACGTGCTCGCGGTAGTGCGGGAGGGGGATCGCATCGGGCTGTACATCAACGGCGTCCGCGTGGGAGAGGCGCCGTTGCGCCCGTTCTTCGGGAACAACGTTGGAGTGGCGGTGTACGAAGAGATGGCCGTCGAGGTGGATTCCCTGGAGATCACCGAGTACCCCCCGGAGTTCGCGCTTGACCTCGCGCGCACGGAGTTGTACGGCGCGCGGCCGTCGGATTTCACTGCGGCGCTTGCCGCGCAGTATCGGGACCGCGGCCAGTACGACAAGGCGCTCGCCGCCTACCTGTCCATTGGCAACGACGCCGGCGCGCGGGAATGCGAGCTGCGCCTGGGACAGACAGCGGCGGCCGGCGGGGATCCGGCCGTCGCCATCGACTACTATCGGAAGGCTGGCCCCACTGCCGACGCCTGCCGTGGCCTGGTGGCCGCCTACGAGGCCCTGGGGCAGAAGGACAAGGCGGAGGAGCCGCGGGCCTCTCTGGCCAATCTCCTGCTGGCGGACGGAAAGACGGACGAGGCCCTGGTGCTGTACCGGCAGCTTACACGGTCGACGCTCCAGGAAGCGGCCGGCATCCGTCTGGAGGCCGCCAGCCAGTTCGCCGCCGCCGCGGAGCTGTTCAAGGCTTCC
>DASRZR010000104.1:0-6670 GCA_035686185.1 Spirochaetia bacterium
AGATCAGGCCCATCTGCACCGCGGCAAGCGGCTTCTCCAGGTTGCGGTCTCCGGAGTAGCGCTTGTCCGCCAGCCAGGTGTTCTCGGAACCCCAGTAGATGTCCTTCTCCGGCTCCCAGACATCCGCCCGTCCGCCGCCGAATCCGAACGTCTTGAAGCCCATTGATTCCAGGGCCACGTTGCCGGCAAGGATCATGAGGTCAGCCCAGGAGATCTTGCGCCCGTACTTCCGCTTGACGGGCCAGAGCAGCCGACGGGCCTTGTCCAAGTTCACGTTGTCGGGCCAGCTGTTGAGAGGCGCAAACCTCTGCCCGCCGCTGCCGGCGCCGCCTCGGCCGTCACCGGTCCGGTAGGTCCCGGCGCTATGCCACGCCATGCGGATGAACAGCGGGCCGTAGTGGCCGAAATCCGCCGGCCACCAGTCCTGGGACTTCGTCATGAGGTCCCGGAGGTCCTCTTTCACAGCCTTCAGGTCCAGGCTCTTGAACTCCCGGGCGTAGTCGAAGTCACGGCCCATCGGGTCCGACTTCGAGGAATGCTGATTCAAAAGGTCGACTCGGAGCTGGTTCGGCCACCAGTCTCGATTCGAGGTGCCGCCGCCAGCCGTGTGCGTAGCCGAGTGAGATGACTCGGGTGACATGCGTTTCTCCTTCCGTTGCGTGGAGACCCTCCGCAGGCTCTCCGCGTCCTACATTGGTATAGGCGAAATTACTGGCCAGCAGGGCGGGGAGGCAACGGAAATCGGGGCCCGTGTGCCGGCAGGTTGCACCGGGCCGCGACGCGCGGGGCACCGGGCGCCCTGCTCACTTCACGGCGGCCACCTGCTCGTAGAACGGCTGCCGCGGGCGCCGGGTCATGCGCTCGTTGACGCGCTCGGCCAGCCACTGCCAGTACTCGGACAGGTAGGGGTCAGTCGGCCGGAGGCTGAAGGCCATCGCGCTGACCTTCTCCCACGTGGTGACGACGAACGAGCCCAGAGTCTTTTCCACCAGGTCCATGTCGATGTAGCGGTCCGCGACGAGGATCCCGAGCATCTCCATCTGCTGGGCGAGCTGGTAGAACAGCACCTGGTCCCTGACTGGGAGGGCCTCCAGCTCCTGGCGGTTCGAAGGCATCTGGCTCGTGATGGTGAACTGGAGGAGCTCGGCAAACTCACGGGACTGGAAACCGCGGAGGGCTTCCACTGTCAATCGCTCCCGGCGGTCACCGGCAGCGGCCCGGACCTGGGCGATCCCGAAGATGAGCCCCACGATGAAGGAAAGCGTAAGGGCAAGGTTGGCGATGAGCGCTATGGTGTCGCTTGTCATGGGGCAGAATATAGGGAGGAATGCCGGCGGATACCAACACGCGCCGGGCGGCAGCGATCAGGCCTGCGGGTTCCTTGCCACCCACTTCTTCCGCTGGCGCGGGTCGGCGCCGTCGAGGATCTGCTCCACGTGATGGCGCACGTGCCGCACGTAGTCTTGCGCCACGAACTGGAGGGTGGCCGGGGCGGCGTAGCCCATGTCGCAGGTGTGTCCCAGGGCAGCCGGATCGATGTGCGCAACCACGTGCACGAGGTGACGGTTCACCTGGTACCACAACTCCACGAGGTCCGTCCACGGCCTCTGCTGGTAGTGCTGGCTGCTGACCCAGTGCTGCTGGGCGTAGCCGAACGTCCCGATATCCGCCCGCTCCTGCATCCGGACGAATCGCTGGTGATTGTTCACCGCGGAATCCACGAGGTGCCCCAGGATCTCCTTGAGCGACCACTTCTCCGGGTACGGCTTGGCGGAGGCGTCGGCCTCGGAGATAGCGGCAAACCGCGGGCGCGTCTCTTCCACCAGCACGGAAAGGTCCTTGCTTGCTGCGTCCATCGCCTTGAGAATAGCGGGCGCCGGGCGCCAATGCAACGCGTCCCGACCGGGCGAGTTTCTTCCTTAAGTGTTGACGGGGAAGGTCCGCGGGATATATTTGTGCCATCGCCTATCCCGACAGGAGGGTCACGTGAAACGGACTGCAGTTGTTCTCGTGGTCATGGTCTCCCTCGTTGCCGCGGCATCTGCCTCCCCGCTTCCCCCCAACGCCGGCGTGGTGTTCGTGAACGGCGCGCCGTTGTACGACGAGCAGCCGGGCCGTACGCTCAAGGCATCCGAGTACCTGACCCTTGGGGACGTGGTCACCATGCTGAACCGCAACGGCAGCTTCAAGGACAACGGGAAAGACCGCGACTTCACGCGCATCAAGGCCATGGACGGGAAGGAAGGCTGGGTGCGCAAGGACTACGTGGCCGGCAAGTCCAGCATCGGGATCGTGAAATCGGACAAGGCCACGATCTACTCCGAGCCCCGCGATATCAAGATCACCAGCCGCTTCGTGTCCGGGATGACGCTCGTGGCCATCCTGCAGGACGGAACCACGGGGGGATTCGCAAAGGTCCAGGGCTACGATACGGCCCAGGGCATTCTGTTCACGGATTCCACGTTCCTCAGTATGGACGACCTGGCCACCGCGGACGCGGACGTGCAGGCGGCCATCCTCTACGACGTCGCAATGGCAACCAAAGACCCGGGTGTCCGCAAGAACCTCCTGAAGCTCGCGGCGGCACATTACGGGTCCTCTATCTTCAGCCCGAAGGTGCAGGCGGCACTGGGCACGGCCGCCGGCTCCGGCGGCCAGGGCAATTGAACGGACGGAGGGACTCATGAGACGCCTGTGGATAATCGTGCTGCTGGCGGCCGGCGCTGCGGCAGCCTGGTCGGCGCCGCTTCCGGGCAATGGCGCCTTCGTCACGCTTGACAACGCGCCGCTGTACCAGGAGAACCCGGACAAGACGCTGAAGTACCTGGAGGGCCTCACGCTGGGTGACGTGGTAACGCTGCTCAACCGCACGGCCACGTTCAAGGATTCGGGAACCAGCCGCGACTACCTGCGCGTAAGGGCTCCGGACGGCAAAGAGGGCTGGGTGCGTCCGCAGTTCGTGGCGCCGAAGTCCTCCCTGGCGGTCGTCGTCTCCACGGAGGCTATCCTTTTCACTGAGCCCCGGTACGTGAAGGCCACCGCGAGGTACGTGGCGGCAGGGACGGTGGTAGCCATTCTGCCGGACGGCCTGAGCTCCGGCTTTGCCCACGTCCAGGGGTTCGACAACGCCGCCCAGTCCCTGCTCGGGGACCAGAGCTGGGTCAGCACGGACGACTTGTCCGCGGTGGATGCCGACGTGCAGGCGGCCATCCTGTACACCGTGGCCATGGACACGAAAAGCGCCGACGTGCGCAGGAACCTGCTGAAGCTGGCCGCCAGCAAGTACAGCGCCTCCGTGTGGGGCCCGGCCATCGACATGGCGCTCAACGGCGGCGCGCCCGTCCCGTCCAAGACGCTGCTGGACAGCGGAGACCTGCACGTGACGTTCCAGGCGGGAACGGTGGCGCGCCTTGCCACGACCCACAACATCGTGCAGCTCAGCAAGGGTGACTCCACGTCGCGGGAATACGTGGATGGACTGGTCATCGACATGAACGCCCAGGAGTTGCCCCTGGGCAGGGGCAAGGCGGTGTTCGTGCAGTCCGTGGTGCTGGGCAGGGATGGCCGTCACGCCTCCCTGTTCGTGTACGCGGAGGATGACACCGGGGTCTCGAAGCTCGGCGGCCCCTGGGACGTGCCCGTGGGCGCCAAGGTACAGGCGGCCACCGGCGGCGCCGGGCCCTGGCCTCCCTTCACCGTGAGACTGCCGGATGCCACGCCGGGCAGCGCCTACACGGCCGGCGCACTATACGCCACCTACGATTCGGACCAGGGTCTCTACGTGCCGGAAGACTACACGGACGGCTACCAGAAGACCGATGGCGGCCTGTTCATGCTGAACTCCGACCAGGTCAACCTGCGGGACGGCCCGTCACCGAAGGGCGCGGTGCTCGGGACACTGTCCGCGGACACCCAGTACCGGATCGTGGACCGCAGTCCCGACACGCAGACCATCAACGGCGTGACGGACCACTGGTACAAGATCGCCCCGGCGGATTCCGACAAGTCGGGCTGGATTTTCGGCGGTTCCATCCAGGTCCAGGCGCCCGCCGGAGACAGCCAGGACAGCGGCGAAAACGGCGACATGGACAGCGGGGAAGACGGCGGCGAGTAGCTATCGGCTGTAGGGCGTGCCTTCGACCGGCAGGCTGGCGCGCAGCCGTCCGTCACGCGCAAAGTACGCACTGGCCACGGCTGCGGCGGTAGGAATGGTGGCGATCTCCCCTATCCCCTTGGCGCCGTAAGCGGCGCCGGAGACGCCGCCGTCAATCGCCGAGCCGGAGCCCTGCCGGCGGACGATGAGCGTCTGGATCCGCGGGACATCGGGTGCGCGGAACAGGCCCAGCCGGCCCAGCCGGGTCTCCGGCGCTCCGTCTTTCAGCGGCACGCGCTCGGTCAGCGCGTAGCCCAGGCCCATGACCACGCCGCCTTCCACCTGCCCCTCGAATGCCAGCGGGTTCACTACCACGCCGGAGTCATGGGCGGCCACCACGCGCTCCAGCCGGCCGTCCTCGGAAAGGATCACCACCTGGCAGGCGTAGCTATAGGCGACGTGACGAACAGGGTCCGGCTTCGTGGTGTCGAAAGGATCGGTCACGGCTTCGTACTCGCCGAGGAACTCACGCCCTTCGAGCGGCGCGAACGCAAAGGCCGGGGCACGCGGCCCCAGCGCATCCCGTGCCGCCACGCACGCCCGGCGGCAGGCCTCTCCCGTGATGAGCGTCTGTCGGGAAGCGGTGGTGGTGCCCGTGTCCGGCGTGGTGGCCGTATCCGGCGTGCGCACCACCACCTGCTCCGGCTCCAGGCCCAGCGTCTGGCAGGCGATCTGCGTGAGCACCGTGGCAATCCCCTGTCCCACGCAGGCGGCGCCGGTCAGCACCTCGACGTGGTCCCGCGCAATTGCCACCCGGCACCTGCCGATGTCCGGGTGACCCATTCCCAGTCCCGTGTTCTTGAAGGCGCAGGCGATTCCCGCCCGGCCCGGCGCTGACTCGAACGCTTCCTTCACCGCGAGAAGGCATTCCTCCATCGCGGTCTCGGGGCTCGCGACCTGACCGTTGGAAAGCCGATCCCCCGGCCGCACCGCGTTGCGCCATCTCATCTCCCAGGGAGAGACACCCACGCGCCGGGCCAGCGCGTCCAGCGCGCCCTCAATGGCGAACGTGACCTGGGGCACGCCGAAGCCTCGAAACGCCCCGGCGGGCGGGTTGTTCGTGAATACGGACGTGCCTTCCACGTGCACCGCGTCACACCGGTAAGGGCCGGCGCAGTGGGTCACGGCCCGGTGCAGAACAGGGCCGCCAAGGGATGCGTAAGCCCCGGTGTCCGCCACGATCCGCGCGCTGATCCCCACCAGGCGCCCCGAGGCATCGCAGCCGGCGCGCAGGTCGATGGTCATGGGATGGCGCTTCACGTGAACGCGCGTGCTCTCCGACCTGCCGAGCGTTACCTTGACCGGCCGTCCCGCGTGCCACGCCAGCAGGGCCGCCAGGTGCTGCACCGTCTGGTCTTCCTTGCCGCCGAACCCTCCGCCGACGAACCCCGAGATCACCCGCACGCGCTCCCGCGGGATGCCCAGCGTGTCCGCGATGTAGCGCTGGCCATCGTACACGTTCTGCTCCCCGGTCCTCACGGTGACGATGCCCCGGGCATCCGGCGGATAGCCCAGCGCACTCTCGGTTTCCAGGAACGCATGGTCCGTGAGCGGCGTGGTGAAGCGCTGTTCCACCACGTGCGCCGCGCCCGCCAGCGCCGACTCGGCGTCTCCACGGTTCAGCACGAGCCGGGAGAACACGTTGCCGCCTTCGTGGATCCGCGGCGCGCCCGGCGCCAGGGCGGCCTCCGGTGAGAGGAGCGGCGAAAGCACCTCGTACGTCGCGGCGATGAGATCGAGTGCCTCCCGCGCCGCGGCCGGCGTCTCCGCTGCCACCAGCGCCACCGCGTCACCGACGTAGTGCGTCTCCTCTCCCACGGCGATGAGCGTGGGCCAGTCCGGCACCACGGCACCGGTGAACCGGGACCCGGGGATATCCGCTGCCGTCAGCACAGCGACCACGCCGGGGAGCGCGCGCGCGGCGGAGACGTCCAGCGCCTCCAGGCGCGCGCGCGGGTGCGGGGACCTGAGCGCCGCGCCGTGCAGCATGCCGGGCTCCGCGAGATCATCCACGTACTTCGCCGCGCCGCTCACCTTCACGCCGGCGTCCACGCGCGCGAGCCGCTCACCGACCGCCCCCGAGGCGCGCCCTTCGCCCGGCGGCACCGGTTCCGCGCCACGGCGGTATCGGCCGGCCCTCGTGATGGCATCGACAATCTTCACGTAGCCCGTGCACCGGCACAGGTTCCTGCGGATCCCCGCGCGGATCTGCTTCTCATCGGGATCCGGGTTCGCGTCCAGCAGGGCCTTGGCGGCCATGACCATGCCGGGCGTGCAGTAGCCGCACTGCACGGCGCCTGCCTCCGTGAACGCGCGGACGTAACAGCCCATCTCCGCGGGGTCGATGCCCTCCAGCGTGAGCACCGAGGCGCCGTTGACCTTCTCCAGCGCCAGCGTGCAGGTGGTCCGAAGCTCCCCGTTGATGAGCACCGAACAGGCGCCGCACACTCCCTCTCCGCACGCGGGCTTGGCCGCGGTGAGACGCGCCTCCTCCCGCAGGTAGGCGAGCAGCGTTCT
>DASRZR010000105.1:0-7478 GCA_035686185.1 Spirochaetia bacterium
CCCGTCCGCGCGGGTCACCGGCTTCGGGACGAGCACGTACTTCCGAACGAGCGTGCCGGCCATGTTCAAGTCGGGCACCTCCAGCGAGTTCACCAACCTGTGGTGCGTCGGTGCCACGCCGCGCTACACCGTGGGCGCGTGGGCCGGCAATTTCGACGGCCGGGCGGTCATCAACAAGACCGGCAGCATCATCCCCACTCAGATCGTGTCCGACGTGCTGGAGCGCCTTTCCACCGACAACCCGCTCCCCCCCGCGGACCGCGATTTCCGGGCGCCGGTGGGCGTTGTCGCCGCCCGCGTGTGCGCGGTGACCGGTCTCAGCGCCACTCCGTTCTGTGATTCCACGCGGGTGGAGTACTTCCGAAGCCGCGCGGAGGTGCCGCCGCCCTGCGACTTCGACGCCAGCCCGGCTCATCGCTCAGACCTGCTGGTGGAAAGCCTCCTGCTGCCGCGGGAATCCGTGCGGATCCTGTTCCCGGTGAACGGCCAGGTCTTCTACCTGGACCAGACGGTGAGGGAGGGCACGGCGGAGATTCCCGTGTCCATCGCGGTCAGGGACAGCGCGAACGTGGAGGTCCGCGTGGACGGCCATCGCGTGCCGGCCGGGCCGGACCTGTCCGGCATCTCCATCCCCGTGGTGCGTGGCCCGCACGAGGTGACCGTGACCGGGCCGCGCGGCTCGGACCGGGCCTCCATCGTGGTAAGGTGACTCATGGCGGGAGAGTCGTTCTTCACGGTCGGGGAGCGCTCGGCGCTCGTGCGGATCAAGGCGAAGCCGCACGCGCGGGAGGATGCGCTTCACGGCGTGCGCGCGGGGGAGCTCCTGGTGAGCGTCAGGGCGCCGGCGGAGAAAGGCCGGGCCAACGAGCAGATCGTGCGGCTTGTTGCCTCCGCACTCAGGCTTCCCGCATCCGCCGTGACGCTCAAAAGCGGGGCAAGCTCGTCCCACAAGGTGCTTGTGGTTCCGCGGGACGCGGCGGGCCGGTTATCGGCGCTGGCGGACCCGGGATCGGTCTCCCAGTAGCACCAGCAGGCTGCACGCGGGCAGGCAGAACCCCGCCATGATGCCGAACATCGGCCGGATGCCCAGCGCGTCGGAGAGCATGCCTCCCACCCACGGACCGGCGAACATGCCAAACGCGTAGACGGCCTGGTGGATCCCCATGGCAACGGTGCGGTGGCTGTCATCCACCTGCTCGATGGACATCCCCACGAGCAGCGGGTAGAAGATGCCGTTGGCCGCCCCCATCAGCGCGGTGGCGAGGAACAACACGCCCACCGAGGGGGCCAGCGCAGCCGCCGCGGCTCCCACGGCAAACGCGCCGAAACTGGCCAGGAGCCAGCCCCGGCGCGTGGCGGCGGTGACCCGCAGCGTGGTGAACATGTTCGTGCCGGCGTTCGCCAGCAGGTTCGCGGTGAGCAGGAGGCTCACCATCACGTCCCGCGCCCCGAGCTGGTGGGCGAGCAACGGAAGAAACCCGAACACGATCCCCCACACCCCGAACTGGCAGACCGCGCTCGTGATGCTCGGCAGGAGGACGTCCCGGCGCACGAACACGGAGACAACGGACTGGACGCTCATCGCGCGGGCGGCCTGGCGCCGCGGCACCCCGCGGGCGGCAAGCCCGATGATCAGCGTGGAGACGGCGGCCATGCCGGCCCCGACGTAGAAGGCAAGGGAATAGCCGCCGAGCCCGTTGAGGAAGCCGGTGAACGCCGTGAAGATGACCTGCCCGATGCTGGTGGAGGCGGCCAGAAGAGACGTGGCAAAGATCATCCGCTCCGGCGGAAAGAAGGAGGCGAACATCACCATGACCGGCACCCACGTGGCCGTGGAGGCGCCGGTGAGCGCCCGGCCTACCACGAGCGCTTCCGTGGAACCGCCGCGTCCCATGACCAGCGCCCCGACGGCGGCCAGCAGGAACCCGATCACCACCGTGGATTTCTCCCGCCGGGTCGCGTCCACGAAGATGCCGGTGGGCACTCGGAGGATCCCGGACCACAGGCCGTACATGGACAGCACCACGCCCACGGCGGAGAGCGTGGACACCGAGCTCTTCACGTAGGCGGGCAGCGTGGGGACGTAGACGTACTGCGCGCCCCAGTACAGGACCGAGGCAATGAAAAAGGCAGCGGGGACGACGGAGGTGTTCGATTCGCGGCGGCTCACCGGGTAGCTCCCGGGGCTCCGCGCCTTCAGCCCGCCTTGGCGGCGGCCGGTGCCCTCTTCTTGAATACCAGTCCGTCGGCACCCTTGTCCAGTGTGACAGAGTCACCGTCGGCCACGTCTCCGGCGAGCACCATCTTGGCCAGCGGGTTCTGAACGAGGTTCTGGATGGTCCTCTTCAGGGGCCGGGCCCCGTACTGCGGGTCATAGCCGGTCTCCGCCAGGAACGCGCGCGCCTTCGGCGTCGCATCCAGCGTGATCTTCCGCTCTCCCAGCCGCTTTTTCAGTATGTCGAGCTGGATGTCCACGATCTTCAGGATCTCGGGCTTGCCGAGCCGGTTGAAGATGATCGTCTCATCGATGCGGTTGAGGAACTCCGGCTTGAACGTGGCCTTCAGCAGGGCGCTGATGGCCTCCCGCGCGTCGTCGATCTTTGCCGCCGCCTGGATGAGGTCCCCGCCGATATTGCTCGTCATGATGATCAGGCTGTTGCGGAAGTCCACCACCCGGCCCTGTCCGTCCGTGAGACGGCCCTCGTCCAGGAGCTGCAGCAGCGTGTTGAATACATCGGGGTGCGCCTTCTCTATCTCGTCGAACAGGATCACGCAGTAGGGCCGTCGCCGCACGGCCTCCGTGAGCTGGCCGCCCTCCTCGTATCCCACGTACCCGGGCGGCGCCCCGATGAGCCGGGACACGGTGTGCTTCTCCATGTACTCACTCATGTCGATGCGCGTGACGGCCTTCTCATCGTTGAACAGGAAGTCCGCCAGCGTCTTCGCAAGCTCCGTCTTGCCCACGCCGGTGGGGCCCAGGAACAGGAACGTGCCCATGGGCCGGGCGATGTCCGCGAGCCCCGACTTGCTGCGCCGGATGGCGTCCGCCACCGCCACGATGGCTTCCTGCTGGCCCACCACGCGCTTGGAGAGGATCTCCTCCAGCTTCAGCAGCCGGATCTTCTCCGAGGCGAGCATCTTGGCCACCGGGATGCCGGTCCAGTGGGAGACGATCCGCGCGATGTCCTCTTCCGACACCTCCTCCCGCAGCAGGCGCGTCTCCCCGTGCAGCGTGTCCAGCTCCTTGCTCTTGGCGTCCAGTTGCCGCTGCGCCTCCGGTATCCTGCCGTGCTTGATCTCCGCGGCCTTCGTGAGGTTGCCCTCCCGTTCCAGCCGGGTCTCCTCCAGTGTCAGCTCCTCCAGGCTCACCTTGAGCTTTCGGATCTGCTCGATGATGCCCTTCTCGTTCTGCCACTGAAGCTTCATGGCGTCCCGCCGGGAACCAAGCTCCGCCAGCTCCTTGTCCAGCGTGGCCAGGCGCTCCTTGGACGCGAGGTCCGACTCCTTGGAAAGGGCCTGCTTCTCTATGGTGAGCTGCAGGATCCGGCGCTCGGCCCGGTCCAGCTCCGTGGGCTGGCTCTCTATCTCCATCTTCAGCCGGCTGGCCGCCTCGTCGATCAGGTCGATGGCCTTGTCCGGAAGGAACCGCGAGGTGATGTAGCGGTCCGAGAGCACGGCCGCCGCGATGATGGCCTCGTCCCGGATACGCACGCCGTGGTGCACCTCGTAGCGCTCCTTCAGCCCGCGCAGGATGGCGATGGTGTCTTCCACGGAAGGGGCGGAGGTGAAGATGGGCTGGAACCGTCGCTCCAGCGCCGGGTCCTTCTCGATGCGCTTCCTGTACTCGTCCAGCGTCGTGGCGCCGATGGCGCGCAGCTCCCCGCGGGCCAGCGCGGGCTTCAACAGGTTGGAGGCGTCCATGGCGCCTTCCGCGGCGCCGGCTCCCACCAGCGTGTGCAGCTCATCGATGAACAGGATGATGGAGCCTTCGCTCTCCGTGATCTCCTTGAGCACGGCCTTCAGGCGCTCCTCGAACTCGCCGCGGAACTTCGTTCCGGCCACCAGGCTGCCGAGGTCCATGGCGAGGAGCCGCTTGTTCTTCAGTGAGTCGGGGACGTCCCCGGAAACGATGCGCCGGGCCAGTCCCTCCACGATGGCGGTCTTGCCGACCCCTGGCTCGCCGATGAGCACGGGGTTGTTCTTGGTGCGGCGGGCCAGCACCTGCATCACGCGCCGGATCTCCTCGTCCCTGCCGATGACCGGGTCCAGTTTCTCCTTGCGAGCCAGGGCCGTGAGGTCCCGGCAATACTTCTCCAGGGACTGGTAGCGGGACTCGGGGTTCTGGTCCGTGACGCGCTGGTTGCCGCGAACGGACTTCAGGGACTCCAGCACTGCTTCCCGGGTTACTCCGCGGCCCTTGAGGAGCGGGCCGGCTTCTCCACCGGCGTCCAGCAGCGCCAGCAGGAGGTGCTCGGTGCTGGTGTACTCGTCCTTCAGTCCGTCGGCTTCCTGCTCCGCCTTGTTCAGCGCGCGGCTGAGGGAAGGGGACATGGTGAGCTGGGCATCACCGGTCACGCGCGGCTTGCGCGCCAGCACCTGGCGCACCGCGGCGGCCAGCTCGCCGGCATCCGCGCCGATGCGGTCAAGGATCGGGGGGACAACGCCATCCTTCTGCTCCAGGAGCGCGGTGAGCAGGTGCTCCGGCTCCAGGGAAGGGTGGCTGAAGGAGTGCGCAATGGAGTCCGCTTCCTGCAGGGCCTCCTGCGCCTTCAGCGTCAGCTTGTCGTATCTCATGGTTTCGCTCCGCGTGAATACTCTTTGTATGAGGGACTAGGAGTAAGATAAGGAAGAGTCCCCGTACGGTCAAACCTCCGGCCGCGAGCTTGCCCGCGCCCGTGTTCAGTGCTAAGGTCAGGCCCAACTTCAGGGGAGAGACAGAATGTTGACAGAAGGGCACGACTCACGCTGGCGAACGACCATCCTGTGGACGGTGCTGGTGGCGGCCGCCGCGGCGATCTACTTCATCGGCATTTCCCATGAGCTGATCTGGTACGACGAGTCTGTCTCGGTGGCGATTGCGAACCACGGCTTCCGGGACATCCTCCGACTCCTGCCGGACGAGAACCATCCGCCCCTGTACTTCCTCCTGCTGCGCCTGTCGAAGCTCGTCTTTGGCAACTCGGAGTGGGCCCTGCGGCTGCCGTCAGCGGCCGCGGCCGTGGGGCTGGTTGGCCTTGGCGCCGGGCCGGTACGCCGCATCCTGGGTGACCGCGGGGCGGTGGCCTACGCGGTGGTCGTCCTTTTCACGCCGGTCATCCTCATCCAGGCTCACGAAGCTCGGATGTACTCCCTTGGCAACCTGGCCGTGACCGGCACCGTGCTCTGCGGCTTCCTTGCGGCACGGGACGGCAGACTCGGGGACTGGACGGCGTTTGTCCTGTGGTCCCTGGCCGCTTCCTACCTGCACTACTACGGACTGATCGCTGCCGTCATTGCCCACGTATATGTCCTGGGCCGGGTGCTGCTCAGAAATCGCCGGCAACTCAGGAGCTCGCTCCTGGCCGCGGCCCCGACGGCGGCCGGCTACCTCCCGTGGATCGCAATTCTCCTGGGCCAGACGCGCCGGGTGAACGCAAGCGGCTTCTGGATTCCGCCGGTCTCCGCACGCGCCATCCTTTCCGCGCTCCTGCGGCCGTTCGTGTACCGCGAGCTGCACCCGGAGCCGCTGCCGATTGTCCGCCCGTGGATGGCGGTCGCGGCCCTGCTGGCGCTGGCCCTCATCATCGCCGGGCTGATCCTTGCCCGCAGAAAGAAGGCAACCTCTGAAGCGGCGTTCGGCACGATGGCGCTTGTCACCTACCTGGGGACGATGGCCGCAGCCATCGCGATCTCGCTCGTGTCCGTGCCGGTCTTCTACAGCCGCTACATGGTGGTGTGCACCGGGCTGATTGCGCTGCTCGTTGGCCTTGGCGTGAGCCAGCTTCAGCGCCGGTGGGTGCAGGCGGGCGCCATCGTGCTCGTGGCGGCCTTCAACACGCTCACCCTGAAGGACATCTACACGCAGCATTTCAACCTGCCGTTCTCCCAGGTCCGTCAGGCGCTGGCCGCGGAAATCAAGCCGGGGGACCTCGTCATCACCTCCGACTGCTTCACGGTGGGTCCCGTGTTTCACTATTTCCCGCAGGCGGTCATCTACTACTCCAGCAACCTCTTCGAGTCGAAGCGGGACGAGATCCTCAAGGTGATGAGCCCGCCGCTGCGTTACAACGAAGGCCTCAAGGACCTCCTGGCGACGCGCTCAACGTTCTGGGCTCTCACTGACAACACGCCCCTGTGCCGGGCAACGCCGGATATCCTTGGCGATGAGATGGGCTGGGAAGTTGTCGGCCAGCCTCGGACGTTTTCCGATCCTCCCTTGTATTCATTTGCGACGTTCACCCTTACCCGGTACGCGCACACGGGCGGGCAGGCCAACCGGGGAAAGATCACGTTCCAGGTGGCGGGCATTCGGGCGCCGGGCACGCTGGTTGCCGACGTGTTCAGCGGCTGGCCGCCGACGGCGGGCAACCACGTGCGCCGCCAGTTCCTCAGCGTTCCCACCGGGCGGGCGGCCATGACGATCGGCAATCTGCCGTATGGCGACTACGTGCTGGGGGTGTTCGTGGACCAGAACAACAATTCCGTGCCGGACGCTGGCGAGGGCATCTGGGCTGCCAACGGCCAGAAGATCGATCCCAAGGTTGGCCTTCTCGGAGCCTCCTTTGACGAGCTGAAGTTCTCTTTCCACGAGCCCGAGCACGTCTTCAGCGTCCCGCTGTGGTATAGCCGCTGATCCCCTGCCGGTCAGCCCGCCTCCAGGAGCGTCTCCACGGCGAGCGCGTAGTCCGGCCTCTTTCCGTCCCACCTCGGCGCGTTGACTTCCGTGCCGAGGGCAATGCCCTTCTCCGCCGCCCATTCGCGGAGCCAGGAGACGCCGTTGTCCGCGCGCCGCGGCTCCTGAGGCAGCGTGAGCGGCAGGCCGGCAGGTGAGTGGAAGGTCAGTGTGCCGTCCGCGACGGTGCTCACCGTCCACCCACCCTCGTGCACCAGGTGGTGGTGGAACGTGCACAACATCACGAGGTTGTCCACGCTGGTCTTCCCGCCGTGAAGCCAGTGCTCGATGTGGTGGGCATGCAGGAACTGCGTGTGCGTGCAGCCGGGGAACGCGCATCCGCGGTCTCTCAGCATCAGTGCCCGGCGGATGGCAGACGGGATGCTGCGGGCGCGCCGACCGATGTCCAGCGTCTCCCCGTCGTGACCGACCGCCACCAGGCCGCAGTCACACGCCACCCTGCGCAACGTTTCCGCGGAAACGCGGCTCCCGTCCTCCAGTGTGCCCGCCCACGCGCCGTCGGAAGCAAGCGCCTCCTGGTCGATATGAACCATGACCTGGAAACGCTCACCGCCGGTCCCTGTCACCGGAAGACCTGCCAGGAATG
>DASRZR010000106.1:0-6778 GCA_035686185.1 Spirochaetia bacterium
GCGCGCCAGCCCGGCCGCCAGCAGCTTCCTCATGTAGAGGAAGGTGTCCTTCATTTCCGGGGTGTCCAGCCGGTAGGCCGTGCCATCCGGCGTGGTAAAGCTCCCGCCCCGGGAGATCACGAACGAGAAGACGTGGGATGCATCCAGGTTGTCCAGCGCGTAGCCGTAGGTGCCTTTCTGGGCGCTGGTCACCTTCTGGCAGTCCGTGTAGAACTCGTCCCACGTTCGCGGCGGGGCGGCGATACCGGCCGCCTTCAGCATGGCGGTGTTGCTGTAGAGGATCTCGATGGACCGGTTGGGGGGGAATCCCAGGCGCATCCCGCCGAACTGCGCCGTGTAGTCCTGGTTGATGAAGCCGGCAATGAAGTCTCCCAGGTCCTTCTGCACGCCCCACGTCGGGTCGTGCACGTACGGGTCCAGGTCCACGATAGCGTTGCTCACCGCGTAGGTGGCGGACTGGTTCTGGTAGGCCACTACGAGCTCGGGCGTGTTCCCCGCGGCGATGGCCGCCACCATCTTGTTGTAGATCTGGTCGTAGGGCCCTGCGTACTCCCCGTGGACGGTTATCTTCCAGGGATTGGTGCGGTTGAACTCCGCCAGCAGGGCCTGCATGGCGGTGTCCCGCTCCGCCGAGTGCTGGTACCAGAACGTGATCTGGGCGCCCGTGGGGTCCACGCCCGCCAGGGACGGAGCGCCCACAGCGGCGGCGCAGACAATGGCCGCCAGCGCGGCGGCAATCAGCAGTGATCTCATCAGGAGACTCCTTTCTCTACTCTTGATTCTCTACCCCTTGATTCCGGTCCTCGCGATGGCCTCGGTGAACTGTTTCTGGGCCAGCGCGTACAGTACGATCACGGGAATGATGGCGATGACCGCGCCGGCCATGATGAGCTGGTTCTGCGGCCCCGCGTCCGAGTTGAAGGTGGTCAGGCCCACGGTGAGGGGGCGCCACCTCGCCGTGCGCGTGGCCACCAGGGGCCACTGCAGGGAGTTCCACGAGCCAAGGAAGGTCAGGAACAGCACGGTGAACAACGGCGCCGAGGACAGCGGCACGACCATGGAGAACAGGGACCGCAGGTGGCCGGCCCCGTCCATGCGGGCGCTCTCCAGGATTTCCCTCGGCACCTGCGCAAAGAACTGCCGCAGCAGGAAGATGGCAAACGCGTTCGCCGCGAACGGGACGGTGAGCCCGGCCAGGCGATCGTACCATCCCAGGCGGCTCACGAGGATGAAGTTGGGCACCAGGTACACGCTCTCCGGTATGATGAGCGTTGCCAGCAGCACGGAGAACAGGACGCGGGAGCCGGTGAACCGGATCCGCGCAAATGCGTACGCCGCAAGGCACGAGGTGCCACCTACCGCGGCAGCCGTCACGGCCGCGGTCACGAGACTGTTTCTCAGGTAGCGGCTGAAGCTTGCCAGGGTCCACGCCTGCGCGTAGTTGGACCACTCGGGGGTTTTCGGCCAGAAGTCGGGCTGAAACGGAAACGGGCTCACGCGAGTCAGCGTCTCCGCGAGTGACTTCAGGGACGTGCTCGCCATGTAGAGGAACGGGCTCACCGCCACGAGTCCCCCTACCGCCAGAAGCGCGACGAGCGCCGCGCGCGCGGGGGTGAGCCTCGGACGCGGCAGCGCGGCCGCCAGCGCCTCCGGCACCCGGCCTTCCTCATTCCCCATACGTCACACCCCGCTCCAGTGTCCGCTGCTGCAGCAGCGTCAGCCCCAGCACGATGAGGAACAACACCAGGGAGATGGCTGCCGCGTACCCCAGGCGCGCCTTTCGGAAGAAGGTGAAGAACACCTCCACGCTGATCGTGTCCGTTCCCGCCGCGGCCGCGGGGCTTCGAAGCACGTAAAGCTGCGTGAACGCCTTGAACGTCCCGATAACACCCAGCAGAGTGAGAAAGTACGTCGTGGGTGACAGGAGCGGCAGCGTGATGGAAAGAAACCGGCGCGCTGGGCCTGCCCCGTCCACCTCCGCCGCCTCGTAGAGCTGTCGGGGGATGGCCATGAGTCCGTTGATGTAGATGAGCGCGTAGTACCCCACGAACACCCACCAGCTGTAGAAGATGATGGAGACGAGCGCAAGGCTGGGGCCGCTTGCCCACTGGGCCCAGTAGGAGGCCACCACTCCCGGCGCGACCCCACCGGCCGGCGCCACGGCGCCCGCTCCCGCGCCTCCGCCGAACAGGAGCGGGACGATGCCGCCCGGCTCCTGAAGCCACTGCAGGGGATGGATCCCCAGGAGCGCGAGCACCTGGTTGGCGGAAGAATCGGGCCGGAGGGAGAACAGGAGCTGGAAGATGGCGGCCGTGGCCACGGTGGGTGCCACGTACGGGAGCAGGTACACCACCCGGAAGAGCTGTCTCCCCCGGACTTTTCTCGTGAGCGCCAGGGCAAGCGCCAGGCCGGCCACGAGCTGGACCGGGACCGTGAGGAGCGCGTACCAGACCGTGACGCGAAACGAATCGAACACCTCGGAGTCACCCTGCGCAGCCAGGCGCGGCAGGACCAGGACGAACGATGCCGCGCCGGCGGCCAGCACCGCCAACCCCGTCCACCGTCGTGACCGGGCCGACGGGTCGGCGCCGTGGCGCACCAGCAGGGCGCCCGCCACGATGGCGCCAACTGACAGGACCACGCCGACAAGGGGAAGAACCCCGGGGCCGAGCAGCTCCGCGTAGTTGCCCAGCGCGAGGAACCTTCCGCCGGCCAGCCGCCAGTTGAACAGGCTCACGTAGGCAGTGAAGAACAGGGGGAAGATGCCGAACACGCCGATGAGAAGCACGGACGGGCTCACGAGCGCCAGCGCGGCTGCCGTGTCCCGACGCCGGCGCGCCGCCCTGCCGCGTTCAAAGCCGCGCGGGAGCCGGGGGGAATGCTCGTTCTCGACGTGGACAGCGCCGGCCATGACTGCGAAAAAATAGGCGCCGCTTCCCGTCGAGTCAAGCGCGCCGCCTTCGCGTGTTACGATTCGGTTAGGGGATGGGCCACGACGGGCGCGCTGACGCGGCTCACGTGGAAAGCTTGCGGAACACCTCCAGCAGCCGGCCCGGCAGACGGGAGACGTCCGGGAGAAACAGCAGGGAAGAGCCGAAGGTGTCCTGGAACAATCCCACCGCCTTCGCGTCCAGGACAACGAAGAAGAGGTGGATGCCGGCAAGGCCGGCTTCCTCGCGGACCTTCCTCAGGTCGGCCCGCACGTAGTGATCCGGCTGGAGCACCACCTCCATGACGGGCACCCGGGCCGCTCCCGTTGTCGTACGGCCGTCAATCATGTACTCAGAGGACATGCTCATCCTGCCACTGGTGCCCTCGTAGTAGTTCGGCAGGCCGTCCGTGATGAAGAAGACCACGCGGGAGCGCTCCTCCGCGGCGCGCAGCCGGCAGATGATGTGCCGCAGGCCCACGGCGCACCTCGACCACCCGTCCACGGCCGGGGAGAACCTGTCCAGCCGCTCCACGATCCTCGGGGAAAATGGCTCTGACAGCTCCTTGAGGGAAAAGAACAGCGTCACCGCCGGCCCGAAATCGTAGAAGGAATAGATCCCAAACCGGTCTCCCAGCGAATCCAACGCCTGCGCCATCACGTGGGCGGCGTGCTTCTGGTGCAGGAAGATACTCCTCCCGCCCACCGCCTCCCGGGTGGAAGGCGACATGTCGATGACCAGCGCCGAGGCCACACTGCGCTCCCGCCGGGCCCGTGACACGTAGAAATCCATCTCCATGGCGTGGCCGGCCCTCAGGTCCAGGAGGCTGTCCACGCACCGGTCGAAGTCCAGGTCGTGCCCGTCCTCCTGGCCGCGCAGCTCGGTGACGGCCGCCGGCCTCATGGCCTGGAACGCCCGGCGGGTCGATGCCACCAGCCCCGCTCCCATCCCCAGGAGGTCGTCCTGCGCGTCGTCCTGGCCGGAAAGGGACGGATGCTCGAACAGCGCGCAGTGGTCCTCCTGGTAGCTGTGGCGCGCCTCGTCCCATTCCGGGTACAGGACGTGCCCGGGCGGGACCGGCGGCACCGGGTCTCCCGGCCGCTTTCCCATGCCCTTGCGGATCGCCTCCATGGCCCGCGCTCGCGCCTCGCCGTCCCCGCGGCGCGTTTCCTTCGACTGCCCGCCCTGCGCCGCCACGGCTTGCCGAAGCCAGTGAGCCTCCAGCGACAGCGCAGCGTTGCGGCCGCCGCTCAGGAGGGAAAGCTCGTAATCGGGCTTCGGCAGGGGAAAGTCCGCGAGGAGCAGCAGGATGCGTCCAGCCGCTACCATGCTGTCACACGAATCCGTGCCCACGCGCCCGGCGGACTCCTCCAGGACATCAACGGCCGCGCGGAACAGCGGCTGCACCGCGGGGCGGAGCTCCCCGCTGAAGGCGCCGAACCAGGCCTGCTGAGCCAACGCCGCCAGGACCTGGTGCGCTGATTCCATCTCGCTCACCGACGGTGCGCCGGCGAAGTCTATCTGGTCCACGCGCGGGCGCTCCCGGGAGAACCCCGGGTACTTTCCGTACAGCAGGTCGTTCACCCGTCTGTCTTCCACGACGTTCCACAGGAATCGCATCACCGCCGGGGAGCGCGAGTGAAAGGGAAGGCGGAGCAGGTCCGGCATCTCCTCCTCGTTCAGGCGCACGGTGACGGAGAGCGCGCCCTTTCTGCGGAACTCCTGCCGCACCCTCGCCACGAACTCCTCCCGCACCTTCTGGTTCGCGGAGAACTGGCCGGGAAACATCGCGTCCAGCTCCCGGGCGGCCGCGCGGCAGCGCTCCTTCCCGGCCACGAACGAGCCGAACTCGATGTGGGCGCATTCGTGGGCCACGCTGTGCAGCAGGACCATGTAGTTCTCTTCCCTCTGCACGGTGTACTTCACGTAGGGAGGGACGAAGACCGACTCGCCGTCCGTGTAGTAATGGTACGGCTCTTCGCTGTCCTCGCTTTCTTCGGACACACGGACCCGGACGGGTTTTTCCGCAAGCGCGTTCGCGAAGTGGTGAAGCCGGTCGGAAACCATGGAAAAGGAGATCCCGGAGTCGATCTCGCTCCAGAGCTGGCGGCTTGCGTCCGACTCGCGGTCAAAGAATGCCCGGGCAGCGTCCGAGCTGGCACCATGCTTTCGGATCAGGCGCGCCCCTTCTTCCACCCACCGGGTGAGGTCCAGCTCCGGGTGTGACGTAAATAGGGAGAAAATGGTTTTCACGTAGGGGGAACCGGGCGCCCGGGAAATCCGGATGAAGTCCTGCAGCAGCACGATGACGCGGCCCGCAAGATGGCGGCGATCCGGATAGAAGGCCTGGATGCAGGTGCCCGCAAGAGACAGCAGTACGGCGAGCTCCTTGCCGCGGTAGCGGTCATCCACGAAGAAGTCATAGAGGTGGCCGACGAGCTCCCGGGAGGAGGCGCGCCCGGGGGCCAGCCCGGATCGCAACGCATGCCAGCACCGCTCGAACGGCACGCGCCGAACGGAGACGAAGAACAGCAGCAGCCGGCAGGTGAGCGCAAACCACGTCCGCTCATCGGCCGGGCCGGAACACCGCGCCAGGAACAGCCCCAGGGCAGAGGAGACGTCCGCCTCTGTGCGCAGGGACCGACATGCCTCCGTGAAGAACCGCAGGAACAAGGGCCCCAGGGTACCTGCCCCGATCTCCGGCTCATCGCCCGGATGCCTCATGGCCGCGGCAAGCTTCGAGCGCAGGATCGAGGGATCGATAGCCTCCGCCTTGCCCGTGTCCGTCATCGGAACGGGGGCGCCGGCTTCCGTCAGGGTCCGGCATCGGCAGAAGCCGGCAATCAGCCCGGCCGAAAGGCTGTCCGTGCTTCCCTTCATCGCGGAGATGGCGCCCACGAGCCCGCCGGCGAACAGCGCCCGAATCGCGGCGTCCGCCTGCCGGACATCCATCGACGAGAGGTGGGGACGGATCCCATCGTACACGCGACGGGCAAGCGGCAAGTCGCGCGCCGATTCCTCCGCCAGCGTGTTGAACAGCCGCGTCCCGTCGTCCTGTCCGTAGCGCTGTGCCAGGTCGGCCAGGATCGCGGCGGCCGGGGCCGGAAGCATCCGCCCCTCCTACAGGAGCTCGAAGCCCCGGCAGATGTCGCTGAGGCTGGCCTTCATCTGCTCGTCGTCCGTGAGCGGGGAGATCAGCGTGTCCCGAACCGCCTCGCTCGTCGGGATCCCTTCCCGTATCAGCGTGGCCGCGTAGATGAGCAACCGGGTGGACACGCCCTCCGTCAGCCCCTGCGTCTTCAACGCCCGGATCTTGCGGCCGGCCTCGACGAGGCTGCGCGCCAGCCCCTCCTCGCAACCGCTTTCCCGCCGCACCACCTGGATCTCGATCTTCGGCGGGGGATAGTCGAAGTCCAGGGAGACGAACCGCTGCCGCGTGGACGGCTTCATCTCCTTCAGCACGGACTGGTAACCGGGGTTGTAGCTGATCACGAGCATGAACTCCGGCGGCGGCGTGATCACGGTGCCCTTCTTCACCAGCGGCAGGACGCGTCGGTAGTCGGTGAGGGAGTGCAGGAGGACGGTGACGTCCTTGCGCGCCTCCACGATCTCATCCAGGTAGCAGATTCCGCCGAACCGCGCGGCCTTGGAGAGCGGGCCGTCGATCCACTGCGCGCCCTGGTCCATCGTGAGAAAGAACCTGCCGACGAGGTCATTCGCCGTGAGGTCCTCGTGGCAGGGGATGGTGACCAGGAACCCCTTGCGCGTGGAGAAATCCACGGTCCGTGCCTCCACGACCGACGCGCCGGGGTTTCGGCTCACGCGCGTGAGGGTCTTCTGGAGGGACC